>CANHGF010000291.1 GCA_947460065.1 Comamonadaceae bacterium | reverse complement strand
TGCACCCGGTGCCGCTGCCGATTCTGCTGGGTCTGCTCTATGCCCAGACCGGCTGGGGCATCCCTGTGGTGATTGACAAACCCCTGGCCCTGCTGGGCTCGGCCTTGTCGCCGATGGCCCTGGTGCTGGTGGGCGTGTCGCTGGCCTACACCTCGGTCGGGTCTCACTGGCGCGGGGCCCTGGCACTGGCCGGCGTCAAGAACCTTCTGCATCCCCTGCTGGTGTGGCTGATCTGCCTGGCCCTGGGCGTGGGGGGGCTGCCGATGACCGTGATGGTGGTGACGGCGGCTCTGCCGATCGGCGCCAATGTGTTTTTGTTCTCGCAGCGCTATGCGGTGGCGCAGGACCTGGTGACTGCCAGTGTGGCCATGTCATCCATGTTGGGCTTGCTGACCCTGACCGCCATTTTGGCGCTGCTGCTCTAGCCGCTTGCCTTGTAGGGAGGACCTGCTATGTCATCTCTGGCGACCTTGCCGGTGCCGGTACAGACCGTTGGCCTGCTGCTGCTGTCCAATGTTTTCATGACCTTTGCTTGGTATGGGCATTTGCGCAACTTGGCGAGCTCGCCCTGGTATGTAGCGGCGCTGCTCAGTTGGGGCATTGCGCTTTTCGAGTACTTGTTGCAGGTGCCGGCCAACCGCATTGGCGCCACCCAGTTCAGCGTGGCTCAGCTCAAGATCGCACAGGAAGTCATCACCCTGAGCGTGTTCGTGCCGTTTGCGGTTTTTTATCTGAACCAGCCGCTCAAGCTCGATTACTTGTGGGCGGCGCTGTGTCTGCTGGGGGCGGTGTATTTCATTTTTCGCTCCAGCTAAAGCCGCGCCGGCGCCGCTACACTCTTGCCCGTTTTGTCATTGATCGTTGAAAAAATCTCAGGAACCAACCCATGCTGTTTGGTAAGTTGCTGCCCCGGGAGGGCAATTTTTTCGAGATGTTCAATCAGCATGCTGATCGCATCGTGGAAGCGGCCCATGCTTTTTCGGCCTTGGTCAACAACTACGGCGATGCGGCTAAGCGCGAAGCCTTCAATCGGGACGTAGACAGCGCCGAGCGGGCCGCTGATCGGGTGACTCACGAGGTCAACCGCATGTTGCACAAGACCTTCATCACGCCGATTGACCGTGAGCAGATCCACTCCTTGATCAACACCATGGACGATGTGGCCGACCTGATTCAGGATTCTGCAGAAACCATGGCGCTCTATGACGTGCGCCACATGACCGAGGAGATTCACCGGCTGACCGACTTGAGCGTGCGCTGCTGCGAGCGCGTGCGCTATGCGGTTTCACTCATTCCCGACCTGAGCACCGCATCGACCGCCGAGGCGGCGCTCAAGACCTGCGAGGAAATCGACAAGCTCGAGTCAGATGCCGACCGTGTCATGCGCTCGGCCATGAGCAAGTTGTTTCGCGAGGAGCCCGATGTGCGCGAAGTAATCAAGCTCAAAGCGATTTATGAGTTGCTCGAGACCATCACCGATAAGTGCGAAGACGTCGCCAACCTGATCGAGGGCATCGTCCTCGAGAACTCCTGAAAGACGCGGGGTTCAGGCATGGATGTGACTCAAACCGCCCTGTGGGTGGTGGTTCTGCTGGTGGCGCTGGCCTTAGCGTTCGACTTCATGAATGGCTTTCATGATGCGGCCAATTCCATCGCGACCGTGGTTTCCACCGGCGTGCTCAAGCCCGCGCACGCGGTGCTCTTTGCGGCCTTCTTCAATTTTGTCGCCATCTTCATTTTTCACCTGAGCGTGGCGGCCACCATCGGCAAGGGCATCGTCCAGCCCGGGGTGGTTGACACCCATGTGGTGTTTGGGGCGCTGGTAGGGGCTATTACCTGGAATGTGGTGACTTGGTACTACGGCATTCCTAGCAGTTCCTCGCACGCACTGATCGGTGGCATTGTGGGTGCGGTCATCGCCAAGGCCGGTGCCGGCGCCTTGATTTCGACTGGCATTCTCAAGACAGTAGCCTTCATTTTTGTGTCTCCCACGCTGGGCTTTTTGCTCGGGTCCTTGATGATGGTGGCGGTGGCCTGGGTCTGCCGGCGGGCGGCGCCGTCCAAGGTGGACCGTTGGTTTCGGCGGCTCCAACTGGTCTCTGCCGGCGCCTACAGCCTGGGTCACGGCGGCAATGACGCCCAAAAAACCATAGGCATCATCTGGCTCTTGCTGATTGCCACCGGCTATGCGGCCGCGGCCGACAAGTCGCCGCCGTCCTGGGTCGTTGTGTCTTGCTACATCGCCATTGCGCTGGGCACCATGTTCGGTGGTTGGCGCATCGTCAAGACCATGGGTCAGAAAATCACCAAGCTCAAGCCTGTGGGCGGTTTTTGTGCCGAGACTGGTGGCGCGCTGACCTTGTTTCTGGCCACATTTTTGGGCATTCCGGTCTCTACCACCCACACCATCACCGGTGCCATCGTGGGCGTGGGCTCCACCCAGCGCGCCAGCGCGGTGCGTTGGGGTGTGGCCGGCAACATCATCTGGGCCTGGATTCTCACCATTCCCGCTTCGGCCTTTGTCGCTGCGGTGGCTTACTGGATCAGCCTGCAGTTGTACTGACCCCGGGCTGTGACGTATCGGCGCTCACTGCGAAATCTGCCGGGCCAACTCGATCTGCCATTCAAAGTAGCGCTGGAAGCTGTAGGCCAGGGCCCCCATCAGTGCGGTGGCGCCTACCATCAGTGCGCCGATCACCGCCAGGATGGTCAGCCAGTTGCTGCTTCCTGCCCCTGTGTCCTGCTCAGATACGCCTGCATTGAAGCGGGCATTCCATTTGTCCTCGCTCATCAAGCCGTAAACAATCGCATTGAGCGAGCAGGCGGCGATCACAAAACCCAGCAGCGGGATCAGCAGCCAGCTCAGGTGGTCGTCCACACCCAGGCCGCGCGCCCGCATCAGCCCATACATGCCCAAGGCGGTGGGTATGGGCAGAGCCCAGCCTATCAGGTCGGCCAGACCGAACAGATAAAACCGGTGCAGCCCCAGGGGGCCGCCTAGGACGGTGAGCCAGGCACTCAGGGTCTTGTTTTTCATGAGACATGGCCCTTGCAGGGCCGAGGTTGGGGCTTGGGCGCGGGGCGGTGCCCAGCGGCAGGCGTCAGTCTGGGGTTGACACCGGTGGCGTATTGTCGCCCGGGCCCAATGTCTTTTCCATCAGTACGATATCGAGCCAGCGATCGAACTTCCAGCCGCAGGAGCGCAGCACGCCCACCTCGGTAAAGCCAACCGCCCGGTGCACCCCCACCGAGCCGGCATTGCCCGAGTCGCCGATGACCGCGATCAGTTTGCGCAGCCCCGCCGCCTGCGCCCGCAGCGCCAACTCGCTCAGCAGCGCCCGGCCTAGGCCCTGTCCCTGCGCTTGGGGCGCCATGTAAATCGAATCCTCGGCAGAAAACCGGTAGGCTGGCCTGGGTTTGAACCAATTGCAGTAAGCAAAGCCCAGCACCTGTCCATCCTTGCGAGCCACCAGATAGGGCAGGCCTTTGGCGAGCACATCGCGGCGCCGCTGCGTCATTTCCTGCAGGCTGGGCGGCTCGATTTCGAAGGTGCCGGTGCCGTGGCGCACATGGTGGGCGTAGATGCGGGTGATGTCGGTCAGGTCCTGTTCCCGGCTGTCTTCGATGCTCAAGGTCATGCTCGCTGCCCTGCCAAGCAGGGTAAGAAGTGGTTCTGGCTATAATGGAAGGCTTTGCGGCGCTTCGCTGGCCGGGTGGCCATGTCGTGTGTCTTGAGTCGCTGCAAAATTTTCGGGGTAGCCGGCATGTCTTGGCTGCCCCGCCACCCGAAGGATAAATCATGGTCGTGATCCGACTTGCTCGCGGCGGCTCCAAGCACCGTCCCTTTTTCAACATTGTTGTGGCCGACAAGCGCGACCGTCGTGACGGCCGCTTCATCGAGCGCATCGGTTTTTACAACCCGCTGGCCAAGGGCACGGAAGAGGGCCTGCGCGTGGCCCATGACCGCCTGAGCTACTGGCAGGGCGTGGGCGCACAAGCCTCGCCCACCGTGGTTCGTCTGGTCAAGCAAGCGGCCCCCGCCGCCGCCTGAGCGCGGCCATGTCCGTTTTCCAGTCGTCGTCCTTGCCGGACGATGCAGTGGAAGTCGGGCGTGTGCTCG
>CANHGF010000290.1 GCA_947460065.1 Comamonadaceae bacterium | reverse complement strand
CCCAGCAGTTTGACCTGACCAACGGCATTAACTTCAAAGACTGGGCCAATACTTCTGCTGCTAACAAGGCCCTGCTGTCCAAGGTCTTCACCGTAGATATTGATGGTTCGGACAATCCGGTGACGGTGGACCTGGGCTATCTGGCCGACATCGATATGAAGATGACGGGGAACCAGGTCGCCAAGGAAGTCACCAATTACCTGAACCGCTCCTTTGGTGACGAGTCTTACTTCAACCTCAGCGCGCCAGCCAACCGAGAGTTGACGGTGCGCACCAGCCGTGTCGTGGATACAGCCGGAGCGCCCAAGCCGATTGCCATCAGTCTGACAGCAGCCGACTTTGGCCTGACCGATGCGACCATAGACTGGACCAAGCTGACCACCCGGCAGGTGCGTGTGGCCATGCAAACCGCGATGGACCGCAACATCGACCTCAAGGGCGGCGTGACAACCGGCACCAACACCCTGACGGTGACCCGCGACCACAACGCACGCACCTTCAAGTTTACCGACGGCACCGCTACCGTGAGCATCGCTCAGGGCAGCACCGGTCGCAACGAGGTGTTCGGCCTGGGCAGCACCCCGATCGAGATGGCTGATGACGGCTCCAACACCCTGCAGGTCATCCCCAATGGCGCCATGATCCGTCCGCCCAATGAGCAGCGCTTTGGCGTGCGCGTGACCTATGACGCGAGCAACAAGACCTTCGCTGTGAAGTCTGGCACAACCGGTGATACAGCCAGTATCAAGATGACGCTGGACAAGACCACCGGTACCAACGCCGCCTCCTTGGGCGAAAAATTGTTTGGCTTCAAGGATTCTGAGGTGAGTACCTCGGCCACCGCATTACGCGGTATCGAGTCGACCCCCGCAGTGGCCTACGGTGGTACGCCGACCATCAATGTGACCAACAACTTCGCGGTCGACAACACCAACAACAAGTTTGTGGTCACTGTCGACGGTGTCAAGGGAACGGTGGTCATTCCTACCGGCAACGACTATTCGGTGGAGTCTTTTGCAGCCGCGCTGCAAAAGGGCATCAACTCGATGGCCAACAACGCCGATAACATCAACCTGATCCCCGAGACGGTCAATGGCGTTGAGGTGGGCTACGACTACGCGCGCAATCGCTTCGTCTTCACCTCGGGCACCACCTCGTCGGAGTCATTCATCAAGATTTCCGGCCAGCCCACTTGGGGTCTGGAGCAGGTCGAGGCCGGCCGCGGCAGGACCTCGACCTGGATCAAGCCCTCGCAGCACGCCGATCTGGTGGGTACCCAGATGGTGCCCAAGTACATCGACAGTGACGGCAAGGAAACCACCAACGGTGACGGCTTTACCGGTCTGCCAGCCTGGTCGCCGATTTTCCTGGACAAGGGCGAGCTGACCTTTGATACCGGCGGCAAGTTGGTGTCCCCCCTGGGCGGTACGCAGTTGGAGACGGTGTATCTGGCAGGCGGTAAGGGCGCTTTGACGATCAATATCGACTACTCGGCCTCGACGCAGTTCTCTTCACCGTTTGCCGTGTTGTCGCAGTCTCAAGATGGCGCCCCCGAGGGCGACCTGGTGGGCGTGACGATTGCCAACGACGGCCTGGTCAGCGCCTCGTATTCCAACGGCACACAAAAGTCACTGGCCAAGATCCTGCTGGTCAACTTCTCCAGCCCGGCCGGTCTGAGGCAGGCCGGTGACTCCAGCTTCCTGGCCTCGGCCGCATCGGGCAAGCCGATTCTGGGCACCGCCGGTACTGCAGGCTTTGGAACGATACGCGCCGGCGCTACCGAGCGCTCGAACGTGGACCTGACGCAGGAGTTGGTGGATCTGATCACCGCCCAGCGTAACTTCCAGGCCAATGCCAAGGCCATCGAGACCTCAACGACGATGACTCAGGCCATCATCAATATCCGCGGCTGACTTTGCCTCAATCGGTATATCGGCTCCACCCACAGGAACTTGAGACATGGACCGTCTAGCCTTCAACGCGGTCGCTGCGATCAACGAGCAGCGGCTCTCGCGCCAAGTGACCGCCAACGAGCTGGCCAACGTTTCCACGCCCGGCTTCAAACGCAGCTACGACGTGGCCATGCGCGCCATCAAGGTCGAAGGCCCCGGCCTGGAAACCCGTTTGCAGCCCCAGGCCATCAGCTCGGACATCGTCAAGATGCGTCCGGGCACGGTCATGGTCACTGGCCGCGACCTCGATGTTTCACTCAATGATCAAACCGTCCTGGGGGTCAGCACCCGCGATGGCAAGCTGGCCTTCACCCGGCGCGGCGATTTGCAAGTCACCAGCACTGGCGTTTTACAAAATGGTTCGGGCTTCGTGGTGCGCGGCGAGGATGGCCAGCCCGTCACCGTGCCCTCGGGCAGCAAGGTCTACGTGAATCCGGACGGCACCATCTTTGCGGTTAGCGAAGCGCAGATGGCCGACCCCGGCGTGCAGGTGGGCCGCATCATGATGCGCGATGCCAGCCAAGCCAAGCTCGAGCGACGCGAAGACGGCCTGTTTCAGGTCATGGGCAGCGAGGGTGCTGACATCACCAATGGCACGCAGCGTCCATCTCTGACCGCCAAGGCCCTCGAAGGCAGCAATGTCAATGCCATGGAATTGATGATCAAGCTGATGGACCAGTCCCGCAGCTTCGAGCAGCAGGTGCGCATCATCAAGGAAAGCAAGACCGGCGACGAGCAAGGGGCATCGATGCTCAAGCTCGGCACCTGATAGCGATGAATTTTGAACACATAGGAAGGAGCTGAACATGGATGCATCGATGTGGGTGGCCAAGACGGGCCTGGATGCCCAGCAGACCCGGATGAACGTCATCTCGAACAACCTGGCCAACGTCAATACGACCGGCTTCAAGCGCGACCGCGCGGTGTTTGAGGACATGCTCTATCAAAATGTGCGGCAGGCCGGCGGCCAGACCGACGCCAACTCCCAGGCCCCCACCGGCCTGATGCTCGGTACCGGCGTGCGGGTGGTGGCTACCGAAAAAATCCATGCCCAGGGCAATATGGTGACCACCCAGAACCCGCTGGATCTGGCCATCACTGGCGGCGGCTTCTTCCAGATTGCCCAGGCCGACGGCACCCTGGCCTATACCCGCGACGGTGGTTTCAAGCTGTCCAACACCGGCCAGCTGGTGACCTCCAGCGGCGCACTGCTGCAGCCGGCCATCACCGTGCCTCAAAACGCCTCGGCCCTGACGGTGGGCCGCGACGGCACAGTGTCGGTGGAGCTCAACGGCGGCGGCAATCAGGTGCTCGGCCAGATTCAGATCGCCCGCTTCGTCAATCCGAGCGGCTTGCAGTCTCTGGGTCAGAACCTGCTGCGCCAAACCCCCGCTTCTGGCGCGCCCCAGGTGCTGGTGCCCGGACAGGGCGGCGCCGGCTCGATTTTGCAGGGTGCGATGGAAGCATCGAACGTGAACGTGGTCGAAGAAATGGTCAGCATGATCGAGACGCAACGGGCCTATGAAATCAACTCCAAGGCCATCTCTGCGGTTGACGGCATGCTCAAGTACATCAACAACAACCTCTGATCCCCAAGGCCTCGTCATGAAAACACTCTTCGCTTTGTCGACCTTGGCCCTGCTCGGTGGCTGCACCGTGTTGCCGCCGCAGCCGCTGACCCACAGCCCCGACTTTGCCCCGGTCATTCCGGTGGCGCAGGACAGGCCCGTAGCCGTCACCGGGGCGATCTACAACAGCCGCATCAGCGACAACTTTTTTGGCCGCGGCCGCAAATACCAGGTGGGTGACGTGATCACCGTCTTGCTCAACGAGTCGACCCAGGCCGCCCGTACCGCCAATACCGAGGTCAACCGCAAGGGCAGCAATGATGTGGTGCCCCTGGGCCTGGGTAACAAGCTCAGGAATATCGGCATCGGTGGCGTCGATCTGCGCAATGCGAATATCGCCTCGTCCGGCAAAGGCACGGCCGACCAGCAAGCCAGCCTGGAGGGCTCGTTGGCGGTGATGGTGGTGGAGGTGCTGGCCAACGGCAATCTGGTGCTGCGCGGCGAAAAGCAGCTGGCCCTGACCGAAGGCGCCGAAGTCATCCAGGTTGCGGGCGTGGTTCGCCCCGACGACGTGGCGCCCAACAACACCGTGCAATCGCGCCGT
>CANHGF010000289.1 GCA_947460065.1 Comamonadaceae bacterium | reverse complement strand
TTGATCATGGGTTCTCCTCAGGGTAGGGGTGGGTGCAGAAAAAAAACGAATCGCGATTGTGTGCGGTTTTGCCGAACATTGCACAGCCGCCAGGACATCGCCTTGAGCGACCGGTCCGAAAGCAAGGCGGCCGGCCTGGCTCCGGGCAGATCCGAGTCGCACGCGCCACACGACCATGAAAAAGGCCCACCGAAGTGGGCCTTGGGAGGGCAAAGCCAGACGCCTTAAACGGCAGCGGCTTTTTGCACCAGCTTGGTGACGACCCAATTTTTGGTCTTGGACAGAGGCCGGCTTTCGGTGATCTCAATCACGTCGCCCAGATGGTACTCGCCCTTTTCGTCATGAGCGTGGTACTTGCTGGACATGGACACGATCTTGCCGTAGAGCGCGTGCTTGACGCGACGCTCGACCAGCACGGTCACAGTCTTGGCTCGCTTGTCACTGACCACCTTGCCGATCAGGGTGCGGGTGAGTTTTTTGGTTTCGCTCATTTGGCAGCTCCTTTGACAACGGTCTCGGCCAGGATGGTCTTGGCGCGAGCAATGGCGCGGCGGGTCAAACGCAGCTGCCCGGTGTTGTTAAGCTGCTGGGTGGCTTTTTGCATGCGCAGGTTGAAGTGCGCTTTCTGCAACTCCTTGACCTCGGCCTTCAGACCGTCCACATCCTTTTGACGCAATTCAGAGGTTTTCATGATGTTTCGTCTCCTGGATCACTGGCCGATCATGCGGCTGACGAAGGTGGTGCGCAGCGGCAGCTTGGCCGAAGCCAGGCGAAAGGCCTCGCGCGCCAGCTCTTCGGGCACACCCACGATCTCAAACACAATCTTGCCGGGCTGAATCTCAGCCACGTAGTACTCCGGATTGCCCTTACCGTTGCCCATACGGACCTCGGCAGGCTTTTGCGAAATCGGCTTGTCCGGAAAGACGCGAATCCAGATACGGCCACCACGCTTGACGTGGCGGGAGATCGCACGACGTGCGGCCTCGATCTGGCGGGCGGTCAAGCGGCCGCGGTCGGTGCACTTGAGGCCGAAGTCACCAAAGGCCACCGTGTTGCCACGGGTGGCAACACCGGTGTTACGGCCTTTTTGTTCCTTGCGGTATTTTCTGCGGGCAGGTTGCAGCATGTTCTATCTCCTAAAGAGACCGATTACTCGGTCTTACCGTCAGCTGCTGCAGCTGGCGCGGCTTTGCGTACGCGCTTAACGGTGGTTTTCGGGGCCTCGCCACCTGCGGTGGCTTCGGCCGGCTTGTCACTGCCGTCGGCAGGTGCACCGCTGGTGCGAGGACCACGGCGGGCGCCAGGACGGTCACCGCCACCAGGACGGCCATCGCGGCGCGGACCCCGCGGCTTACGCTCTTCTTCCGACGGTGCGGCATCCAGACGGGCGCCTGGAGAATCACCACGACCGAGGGTGTCACCCTTGTAGACCCAGACCTTCACGCCAATCACACCGTAGGTGGTCTTGGCTTCGGAGGTGCCGTAGTCGATATCGGCGCGCAGGGTGTGCAGCGGCACACGTCCTTCGCGGTACCACTCGCAACGGGCGATCTCGATGCCATTCAAACGGCCCGAGGACATGATCTTGATGCCCTGAGCGCCCAAACGCATCGCGTTTTGCATCGCACGCTTCATGGCGCGGCGAAACATGATGCGCTTTTCCAGCTGCTGGGTGATCGAGTCGGCAATCAGCTTGGCATCGACTTCAGGCTTGCGCACTTCTTCGATGTTGACTGCGACCGGCACGCCGAGCTGGCGGCTGAGTTCCTTTTTCAGGTTCTCGATGTCCTCGCCCTTCTTGCCGATCACCACGCCCGGGCGTGCCGAGAAAATGGTGATGCGTGCGTTCTTGGCGGGGCGCTCGATCAGCACGCGCGAGACGGCGGCGTTCTTGAGCTTGACCTTGAGGTACTCGCGTACTTTGATGTCTTCGGCCAACATACCGGCGAAGTCACGGTTGCTGGCATACCAGCGGCTGGCCCAGTTGCGGCTGACCGCGAGGCGGAAACCGGTCGGGTTGATTTTCTGTCCCATGTCCTGCTTCTTCCTCTATCAGTTGCCGACGGTCACGTACACATGGCACGTGGGTTTGCTGATGCGATTGCCGCGGCCCTTGGCGCGCGCGGAGAACCGCTTGAGCGTGGCGCCTTGCTCAACATAGATGGTCTTGACCTTGAGCTCGTCAATGTCAGCACCGTCGTTGTGCTCGGCATTGGCGATCGCAGATTCCACGACCTTCTTGATGATGACAGCGGCCTTCTTCTGGGTGAAGTTCAGAATATTGAGCGCCTGGTCGACCTTCTTGCCGCGGATGAGATCGGCCACCAGTCGGCCCTTGTCGACCGACAGACGAACGCCCCGCAGGGTTGCACGTGTTTCCATGGTCATTCCTTACTTCTTCTGCACTTTCTTGTCCGCCGGGTGACCCTTGAAAGTACGGGTCAGAGCGAACTCGCCAAGCTTGTGGCCGACCATCTGGTCGGTGATGTAGACCGGCACGTGCTGCTTGCCGTTGTGCACAGCGATGGTCAGGCCGATGAACTCGGGCAGGATCATGGAGCGGCGCGACCAGGTCTTGATCGGCTTTTTGTCCTTGGTGGTGACAGCCTTATCAGCTTTGGCCACCAGGTGATGGTCAACAAAAGGACCTTTTTTGAGTGAGCGGGTCATGTCCTGGCCTTACTTCTTGCGACGCGAAACAATCATCACTTGCGTGCGCTTGTTGTTGCGGGTGCGGTAGCCCTTGGTCAGGTTACCCCATGGATCGACTGGATGGCGACCTTCACCGGTCTTGCCTTCACCACCGCCGTGCGGGTGGTCCACCGGGTTCATCACCACACCGCGAACGGTGGGGCGAATGCCCATCCAGCGCTTGACACCAGCCTTGCCCAAACGGCGCAGGCTGTGCTCTTCGTTGGCCACTTCACCAATGGTGGCGCGGCACTCGATGTGGATCTTGCGAACCTCGCCCGAGCGCATGCGCACCTGGGCGTACAGGCCTTCACGGGCCAGCAAGGTGGCCGAAGCACCTGCCGAGCGGGCGATTTGCGCGCCTTTGCCCACTTGCATTTCAATGCAGTGAATGGTGGAGCCCACAGGAATGTTACGGATCGGCAGGGTGTTACCGGCACGGATCGGGGCCTCAGAGCCACTGATGAGCGTGCTGCCCACTTCCACGCCACGCGGGGCGATGATGTAACGCCTCTCGCCATCTGCGTAGCACAGCAGGGCGATGTGCGCGCTGCGGTTGGGGTCGTACTCGATGCGCTCGACCTTGGCCGGGATCGCGTCCTTGTTGCGACGGAAGTCCACCACACGGTAATGGTGCTTGTGACCCCCACCCTTGTGGCGGATGGTGATGTGACCGTTGTTATTACGGCCAGACTTCTGGAATTGCGGCTCGAGCAAGGGAGCGTGGCCCTCACCCTTGTGCAGGTGATCCCGAGAAATCTTGACCATGCCGCGCTGGCCGGGCGTGGTCGGTTTGATCTTGATGACAGCCATGATTTAAGCAGCCTCTCCGGAGAAGTTGAGCTCCTGGCCGGGCTTGAGCGTCACATAGGCCTTGCGCACGTTGTCGCGGCGACCCATGGAACGGCCAAAACGCTTGACCTTGCCTTTTTGGTTGAGCACAGATACAGCCTTGACCTCAACCTTGAACATCAGCTCAACGGCCGCCTTGATCTCAGGTTTGGTGGCATCCTGCAACACCTTGAACATCACGGCATTGGTCTTTTCAGCCACCATGGTGGCCTTCTCGGACACGATAGGGGCGACCAGCACCTGCATCAGGCGACCTTCGTCGAATTTGACGGCGCTCATGCGAACATCTCCTTGAGTTGGTCCATGGCGGCCTTGGTCACCAGCACCTTCTTGTAGAAGACCAGCGACAGCGGATCGGCATAACGCGGCTCAACCACCAGGATGTCCTGCAGATTGCGCGAGGCCAGGTACAGGTTCTCGTCGACCTCGTCGGCGATGACCAGCACAGATTTGAGATTCATGGCCTTGAACTTGTCGGCCAGTGCCTTGGTCTTGGGCGAGTCCACCTTGAGCGAATCAACCACCGCCAGACGACCTTCGCGGGCCAGCTGCGAGAAGATGGAGGCCATGCCGGCGCGATACA
>CANHGF010000288.1 GCA_947460065.1 Comamonadaceae bacterium | reverse complement strand
TACGGCATCGCGCCGAGGGCGGCGCTCCCACCGAGTTTTTCAAAGGCTCGGAGTCGTCTGTGGGAGTTGCGCCCTCGCAGCGATGCAGCGGTGGATCAAGCACCGCACTCCCTCATGAGCCCAATCGCGCCGAGGGCGGTGCTCCCACAACGCCATGCTAGCCCAGTGGGTCAGAGACCGAACTGCTTGGGCGGTTGATGGCGCATGCGCAGCAGCAAGGCCGCGCACAGCAAGCCCAGAGCGACAAAGGCCAGGAAGGACCAGTTGGCGATTGACAGGCCTAAAAAGGTCCAGTCGACCTTGGTGCAGTCACCGCCGCCCCGAAAGATCATGGGAATGGCCCGCTTGAGCGGGAAGGTTTCGATCATGCCGTAGAAGTCACGGCCACAGGAATAGGTCTCGGGTGGATACCACTGCAGCCAGCTCTGCCGCGCCGCCACGAAGGCACCGCCCACAGCCAGCCCAGCGGCCAGCGCCGCCGCTAGGCGCTGCGCCCAGGGCAGCCTTGCCCAGGCCCCCAGAGCCGCAACCACGGCCACCAGCACCAAGGCATAGCGCTGAACAATGCACATCGGACAGGGCTCCAGCCCCACCCCATGCTGGAGATAAAGCCCAAAAAGTAGCAATGCGATGCACACCAGGCTGATGGCGCCCAGCGGGAATCGCGGCCGATCCAGCAGCACGAGAGGGTTCATGTAGCAGCGCCCAACAAGCTCGCCAGCAGCCCTATGGCCACAAGAGCTCGCTTATTTTTTGCTGAGTTGGGCGTCCAATTCCTTGCACGAGGGGGCGCAGACGGCCTGGGCCTTGCCCAGCACCTTTTTGGTGCCCATCATCGAACGGGGCCTGTGCTTGCCACACAGGAAGCAGGACATGGTGGCACTGCCAAAAGAGGTGGTGGCCACGAAGGGCGAACCGGAGACTTTGGACTTGTAGCGCAAACCGTCCGGCAGGACGGCGGTCTTGGTTTCAGTTCTTGCCACGGGCTTTGCCTTATCAGGATGCGCGCTGAGCGCGTTCAATCAGCTCATCAGGCCGCCGCCGGCCAGACCCGCCTGCTCTTGGGAAAGAGGCAAGCGACTTGGCACTTTGGCAGCCTTCTGGTTTCAGGATCTGGCCCAGCCCAAGAGGGCGGAGGGCAAATCCTCGAAAACCCACTATTTTACGCTGATCGTCAATGCCTCGGAGACATCCCCTCGTAAAGCCTTCAAGAAGACGCGTCCGCTGGCTGGATCAGCATCTATTTCATCGCCTCTGCAGGCCGGCGCGCCTTGACATAGGCATCGTTGGGCAGGTAGCGCTTGCCGTCGGCATAGCGCCAGTCCACCATGGTGCCGCGGTTGCCGCGCAGATCGAGCTTGCCAACAAAAGCGCCCATGGTCGATTGCTGGTCAATGGCTCGGAACTCCGCCGGTCCGAAGGGCGTGCTGAAGGGTAGGCCCCGCATGGCCAGCACCAGCTTTTCGTTGTCCACCGATTTGGCCTTGTTGATGGCCGCAAAAATCGCCTGCATGGTGGCATAACCCACCACCGAGCCCAGCTTGGGACTCTCGCCAAATCGGCGCATGTAATTGGCCGCGAAACTGGCATGCTCGCGCGCATCGATCTGGTCCCAGGGATAGCCGGTGACGATCCAGCCGCGCGGCGTCTCGTCCTTGAGCACGTCCAGATACTCCGGCTCGCCCGAGAGCAATGACACCACCGGCGTCTTGGGGAATATGCCGCGCTGATTGCCCTCGCGCACCAGGCGGGCCAGATCAGGACCGAAGGTCACATTAAAGATGGCCTCGGGCCGCGCAGCCATGGTGGCTTGCAAAGTGGTGCCGGCCTCCAGCTTGCCTTGCGCAGGCCACTGCTCACTGACAAATTCAACATCTGGCCGCTTTGCCTTGAGCAGTTCCTTGAAGCTGGCCACCGCGCTCTGGCCATACTCGTAGTTGGGTGCAATCGTCGCCCAGCGCTTGGCCGGCAGCTTGACCGCCTCCTCCACCAGCATGGCCGCCTGCATGTAGGTGCTGGCGCGCAAGCGGAAGGTGTAACGATTGCCCTTGTCCCAGACGATGGCATCGGTCAGGGGCTCGCTGGCCACAAACAGGCGCTTGTTCTTGAGCGCATGATCGGCCAAAGCCAATCCGATGTTGGACAAGAATCCGCCCGCGAGCACGTCGACCTTTTCCTTGGCAGTCAGTTCAACGGCGTGGCGCAAAGCCTCTTCGGGTCGACCTGCATCGTCACGCGCAATCACTTCGACCGGCCGGCCCAGCAGGCCGCCAGCCTGGTTGATTTCTTCTACCGCCAACTGCCAGCCCTGGCGATAGGGCTGGGTAAATTGCGGGATGGCGGAATAGCTGTTGATCTCACCGATGCGAATGGGCGGCTTGGCCGGCTGCGCACTGAAGGCTGAGCCCGCCCCAAGAAGGACCAGCACGGCCACCAAATTGCGTTTGCTGTGGTTCACGAAAAAACTCCCAAAGGGGCTCGCTCTTAACGAGCCGAGCGAGCCGAACGGACAACTTTAACAGCCAGCCGGGGCTCCTGAAGGGCGCAACAGCGGAAAGGATGGTCATAAGCTTATGCGCATAAGCCAAGAACGAATCAATCGTTTGAATTAGCGAAGGCAAACTTTACAGTCACGCCCCTATGCATGACTTGGCGTACGTCTTTGCCGGCTTTTCCGTAGGGCTGGTGGTGGGCCTGACTGGCGTCGGAGGCGGCTCCTTGATGACGCCGCTGCTGATCTTTGGCTTTGGCATCAAGCCCTACCTGGCGGTAGGCACCGACCTGCTGTTCGCCGCTTTCACCAAGATGGGGGGCACGGTGAACATGGCCCGCTGTGGCATGGTGCCCTGGTCGGTGGTGGCCTCGCTGAGCGCCGGCAGCATCCCGGCGGCTCTGGCCACACTTTACGTCCTGCACCGCATCGGACCCGCCGATCCAGCCGTACAAAAAACCATGACGCTGACTTTGGGCGTGGCCCTGTTGCTGACTGCGCTGGCCACGCTCTACAAGGCAGTGCGCGGCAAGCAGACGCCGCGCGATCTGTCTGAGCAGGACTTCGAGCGCGCGCTGCGCCCCCGCCACTGGGCCCTGCCCCTGCTGCTGGGCGCGGTCATTGGTGTGATGGTCACGCTCACTTCAGTGGGGGCCGGCGCAGTCGGGGTGACCGCTCTGATGCTGCTCTACCCCCTGCTGCCGCTGCCGCGCATTGTGGCCGCCGACATAGCGTATGCCGTGCCGCTGACCTTGGTGGCCGGCCTGGGCCATGCTTCGCTGGGCTCGGTGGACTGGCCGCTTTTGGCCAAGCTGCTGGCCGGCTCGCTGCCGGGCATCTGGCTGGGCTCGCAGCTGGTGCACAAGACGCCAGAGCGCGCCATTCGATCGCTTCTGTCCCTGCTGCTGGCCTACGCTGGCGCCAAGCTGATTTTCATCTAGAGCTTTTATGTACCAATACACCGACTTCGATCGCGCCTTCATCCAGTCCAGGGCCGACCAGTACCGTGACCAACTCACACGCTGGCAGGCCGGCGAGCTCAAAGAAGACGAGTTTCGCCCGCTGCGCCTGCAAAACGGCTGGTATTTACAGCGCCATGCGCCCATGCTGCGGGTCGCCGTGCCTTATGGCGAGCTGTCCAGCGCGCAGGTGCGGGCCCTGTCCAAAATCGCCCAGGACTACGACCAACCCACACCCGAGCTGCTGCAACGAGCCCAGGCCCAGCAGGACCTGCTGGGCGCGGCTCCCTCGCGCTTGAGTGCTGGCTATGCGCACTTCACCACACGGCAAAACGTACAGTTCAACTGGATTGCGCTGGACAAGTCGGCCGATGTGATGGACCTGCTGGCCAGCGTGAACCTGCACGGCATACAGACCAGCGGCAATTGCATCCGCAACATCACCAGCGACGAGCTGGCCGGCATTGCGGTCGACGAGATCGCCGACCCCCGCCCCTTTGGCGAAATACTGCGTCAGTGGAGCACCCTGCACCCCGAGTTCGCCTTCCTGCCGCGCAAATTCAAGATCGCGATTTCGGGCGCCCGAGAGGACCGCGCCGCCACCGCCTGGCACGACGTCGGCCTGGACCTGCTGCGCAACGAGGCCGGTGAGCTGGGCTTCAAGGTGCTGGTGGGCGGCGGCATGGGTCGCAC
>CANHGF010000287.1 GCA_947460065.1 Comamonadaceae bacterium | reverse complement strand
TTGCTGCCTTTTTGGCTGGCCGGCTGCGGCGGAGGGGGTGGGGGCAAGTCCGATGCGACGATGTCGCCGGCGCTGGCGGCGGTCACACCGCAATTGCTCGCCTCTGCCGATGTGGTGGCGCTGGGCCAGCAGATATTCACCGACCCCAATCTGTCTGAGCCGCGCGGCACGGCTTGTGTCAACTGCCACCGGGCCAATATGGGCTTTGCCGGCAACAACGGCTCGACCCTGGGCGTAGCGCGCGGCAGCACTGCAGCCGCTTTGGGGCTGCGCAATGCCATGACCAACAGCTATAGCGGCCTGATCCCTGCGTTTCATTTCAGCGTTGTAGACGGCAAAGCAGAGGCGGTGGGCGGGCTGCTTTGGGACGGCCGGGCTGATACCTTGACTCTGCAGGCGGCTGGGCCTCTGCTGCACCCGCTGGAGATGAACAACAGCGACGCGGCCTCCGTGGTGGCCAAGATCGCTGCTGCGCCCTACGCAGGAGAATTCCGGCGGCTTTTTGGCTCTGGGGTGTTTGACGACCCCGCCGCTGCTTTCACCCGCATCGGCAACGCCCTGGAGGGATTCCAGCGTAGCCAGTTGCAGACTTTTAGCTCCAAGTACGACGACATGGTGCGTGGCACCGCCACGCTGACAGCCAGCGAAGCCCGTGGCATGGCGCTGTTTCGTGATCCTGCCCGGGCCAACTGCGCGGGCTGTCATCTGATGAATCCAGACACCGGCAAGCCTGAGGATTCGCCCTTCACCGAGTTAAGCTTCTACGCCATTGGGGTGCCGCGTAACCGGGCGATTGCCCGCAATGCGGACCCCACGTTTTTCGACCTGGGCCTGTGCGGGCCCGAACGCACAGCGCCGACGCTGCCCGCCGAGGTGCTGGCTACGGGTGCCACGCTGGATCATTTTTGTGGCATGTTCCGCATGCCCACGCTGCGCAATGTGGCCGAGCGACCGGCCTTCATGCACAACGGATTTTTCAAGGATCTGCGCGAGGTGGTACGTTTTTATGCGACCCGCCATCGCAACCCTATCGATTTTTACGGCGGCGACGGCACGCCCAATGACCTGCCCGCCAAGTACCTGGGCAATGTCGAAAAGACCAAGGCACCCTTCAATTTGCCGGCTTCTGCACCGGCGGTGCTCGGGGCGTCCGAGATCGACGATGTGGTGGCGTTTTTGCGCACCCTGAGCGATTCCGCACGGCCGCGCTGATCCTGTCAGCTGCCCGGCCGGTCACTAGCTGCTCAGCAGACGCAGCATGTCCTTCAGGGAAAAGCGCCGGGAAGGGTCTGTGCTCTCGTTGAGGATGCCGGCCAGGCCCCGGCGCAGGCGTGGGCTTTTCTGAGCCCGCCAGAGCAGCAGCTCGGTCAGCCAAGGGCTGGCACTGGCCGCCTGGGCTCGCTCGTACAAGTGAAAGCGCGGGCGCAGTGCGTCGACCTGCGCCTGGTAATGGTCACGCACCTGGGCCGCACTGAAAGCCGGTGCCTGCCCGCCCTGGGCGCTCTTTGAGCCCAGCGCAATGGCCTGGGCGGCCAGGATGCCGGTCTCCAGCGCTTTGCCTATGCCCTCGCCAGTCAGCGCATAAGTGCTGCCGGCAGCCTCGCCCGTCACCAATAGCCCTGGCCGACTCAGCAGCGCGCCTTCTAGGCTATAGCGCAGAGGCGCGCCTTTGAGCGGGCCCAGTTTCTCGCCCCCCTCGAACAGGCGGCGGGCCGTGTCAGACAGGCCGCCGAGCTTGTGGAACATCTCGCGCAGATTCATCTGGCCAGCTGCGTCGGGCTTGGCGCCAGGGGGCCGGACAATGCCCACGCCGACGTTGAACACAGCCTGCCCGCAGGGGAAGATCCAGCCATAGCCCGGCGCCAGGCTGCGGTGAAACAGTACCTCCAGGCCGGTGATCTCTTGCGTCATGGCCGGATTGCGGATGTAGCAGCGCAGGGCCACGGCACTGGGCCGCTGGCGCAGGGCCATGCCAGCATCCATCAAGGCCTGCGGCACCGCGCCTGTGGCCAACACCACCCAGCGAGCACGCAGTTGCCGCTGCTCGCTGCCTTGCTGCAAATGCGCGCCGACCACCTGGCCGTCTTCTTCCAGGAGTTGGGTCAGGCGCAGCGGCGCATACATGCGAGCACCGGCGCGCACCGCCGCTCGGCAGATGATCTCGTCGAGTTGCCTGCGCGGCAGCACGGCCAGCGTGCCTTGCACATCGAGCTGGCGTCCGCGCGGGCTGGTGCAGCGCACGAAGTGGGCCGGCTGTGCCAGTGCCATGACCTCATCGAGGACGCCGAGCTCGGCCAGGGCCCGGTGTGCATCCGGAATCAGGCCATCACCGCAGATCTTGTCGCGCGGAAAGCTCTGCTGATCGACCAGCACCACGTCCAAGCCAGCGCGCGCCAGGGTGATGGCCGCCGCCGAACCAGCTGGGCCGGCCCCGACGACCAGCACATCGCAGCTTTCAGGCAGATTTTCCAGGGGCGTGTTCATGGGCCGCAGGCTGCTTTCGTTGCGCAGGGCGCGATCCTAGCCATGCTCCGTGAGCAAAATATTGAGCCTGCCGAAGCGCTTGCTTTGCAAGTTATTTACCCCAGGAGTCCTTCAACCCCACCGCGCGGTTGAACACAGGCCGGCCTGGCGCGTGGTCCTGGCGGTCGGCGACGAAATAGCCGTGGCGCTCGAACTGGAACTTCTGGTCCGGCTGGGCGGTGGCCAGGGACGGCTCCACGAAGGCGGTGACGATCTTCAGGCTGTCTGGATTGAGGGCCTGCAAAAAGTCCTTGCCGCCCGCGTCCGGGTGGGCCTCAAGAAACAGGCGCTCGTACAGCCTTACTTCGGCCTGCACGCCGTCGGCCACACCGACCCAGGTGATGGCGGCCTTGGCCTTGACGCTGTCGGCCCCAGGCGTGCCGCTTTTGGTGCCAGGGATCACCTTGGCATGGATTTGGGTGATCTGGCCCGCCGCATCGCGTTGGCAGCCCGTGCATTCGATCACGTAGCCGCCCTTCAGGCGCACCACATTGCCGGGGAAAAGTCGCTTGTAGCCTTTGGGCGGCACTTCTTCGAAGTCCTCACGCTCGATCCACACCTGCTTGCCCACCTTGAAGGCGCGATCGGGTGGCGGCGTCTGGCCCTCGGCCATGGCGCTGTGGGGCAGGGCCGGCTGGGTGCAGTCTTCCAGGTAGTCGTCCGAGCCAAAGACCTCGGCCCAGTTGCTCATTACCAGCTTGACCGGATCCAGCACCGCCATGCCGCGGTGAGCCTTGTTTTCCAGGTCCTCGCGCAGGCAGCCTTCGAGCGTGCTGTAGTCGATCCAGCTGTCGCTCTTGGTCACACCGATGCGCTCGGCAAACAGCTGTAGCGCTTCGGGCGTGTAGCCGCGTCGGCGCAGGCCCACGATGGTGGGCATGCGCGGGTCGTCCCAGCCGCTGACGCGTTTGTCGTTGACCAGTTGTGCCAGTTTGCGCTTGGAAGTCACCACATAGGTGAGGTTCAGGCGGGCGAATTCATACTGCTTGGGTGGCGGGCTGGCCAACAGGCCGCCTTCGATCAATCGCTCCATCAGCCAGTCGTAGAACGGACGCTGGTCTTCGAATTCGAGCGTGCAGATGCTGTGCGTGATCTGTTCCAGCGCATCCTCGATCGGGTGCGCAAAGGTGTACATGGGGTAGACGCACCAGGCATTGCCAGTGTGGTGGTGCTCGGCATGGCGGATGCGGTAGATGGCCGGGTCGCGCAGGTTGATATTGGGCGAGGCCATGTCAATCTTGGCCCGCAGCACCATGGCGCCGTCGGCGTGCTGGCCACCCTTCATCTCGCGAAAGCGCGCCAGGTTCTCGGCTGGCGTGCGATCGCGGTAGGGGCTGTTGACGCCTGGCTTGCCAAAGTCGCCGCGGTTGGCGCGCATGTCTTCTGGGCTTTGCTCGTCCACATAAGCGTGGCCAGCCTCGATCAAGTGCTCGGCCGCGCGGTACATGAAGCCAAAGTAGTCGCTGGCCTGATAGGGGGCAGCGCTGCATTCACCGACTGCGGCTTCGCCTTTGGTCTGGCCCATCTGCGCCCAGTCAAAGCCCAGCCACTGCACGGCGTCGATGATGCTGCGCACGTACTCCTGGTCTTCTTTTTCGGGGTTGGTGTCGTCAAAGCGCAGGTGGCACACGCCGCC
>CANHGF010000286.1 GCA_947460065.1 Comamonadaceae bacterium | reverse complement strand
GCCTGGCGTCGGGTGATGAGCAGCTACGCGACGGTGCTGATCGACCTGCAGCCCCAGGCCGAAACACTGCGAGCGGCCCTGGACGGCAAATGGCGCAACCGCCTGGTCTCGGCCGAAGCCAGCGAACTGCAAGTCCACCGCATCGGCACCAACCCGGGCCAGTACCGCTGGCTGCTCGAGCAAGAAGAAGCACAACGCCAGGCCAAAGGCCTGGCCGGCCTTCCCTTGGGGTTTTACGAGCCCTACATCGGCTCGCGCCATCAGCCCGCCCAATGCGTGCTCAGCCTGCGCGCCGATGTCGGTCGCGAACGGGTGGCGGCCATGATGTTCCTTATCCACGGCCAGGCCGCGACCTACCAGTTGGGCTGGTCCCATGAACGCGGCCGCGATCTCAACGCCCACAACCTGCTGCTCTGGCGCGCCATGCTGGAGTTGCAATCGCGCGGGGTGCGGCGGCTCGACCTGGGCGGCGTCAACACCGTGCGCAGCGCCGGCCTAGCCCGCTTCAAGATCGGCACCGGCGGGCAGGTTCTGCAGCTAGCGGGCACCTATCTGGCTTGAAATCGGTGTCTGACCCCCATTAATTTGGTGTCTGACCCCCATTCATTTAATCGGGGTCAGACACCGATAATTGCAGTTTCCGCAACCGCTTACCCAACCATGCGCCCACACCACCTTGAGCTCCTCGCGCCGGCCCGCAGTGCCGACATTGGCATTGAGGCTTTCAATCACGGCGCAGATGCGGTCTACATCGGCGGTCCGTCCTTTGGCGCGCGCACCGCTGCCGACAACAGCGTGAGCGATCTGGCCCGCCTGGCCGGGCATGCTCACCGCTTTCATGGCCGGGTGTTTGCCACGGTCAACACCATCTTGCGTGACGACGAGCTCGAGCCTTGCCGCCAGCTGATCTGGCAGCTTTATGACGCGGGCGTGGACGCGCTCATCATCCAGGACATGGGCATCTTACAGATGGATCTGCCGCCCATACAGCTGCACGCCTCGACCCAGACGGACATCCGCACGCCAGAAAAAGCCAAATTCCTTCAAGACGCAGGCCTGTCGCAGCTGGTGCTGGCACGCGAGCTGACGTTGCCGCAAATCGCCGCCATCCGCGATGTGATTGATACTGATCGCTGCCTGCTGGAATTTTTTATTCACGGCGCGCTGTGCGTGGCCTACAGCGGGCAGTGCTACATCAGCCATGCCCACACCGGGCGCAGCGCCAACCGAGGCGACTGCTCGCAGGCCTGCCGCCTGCCCTATGAGGTGAAAGACAGCCAGGGACGCATCGTCGCGCATGACAAGCATGTGCTGTCCATGAAGGACAACAACCAGAGCGAGAACCTGCGCGCCCTCATCGACGTCGGACTGCGCAGCTTCAAGATCGAAGGCCGCTACAAAGACATGGCCTATGTCAAGAACATCACGGCGAACTACCGCCGGCTATTCGATGAAATCCTGGAGGAACGCCCTGAGCTGGCCGCTGCCTCGCACGGCCGCACCAGCTTCAGCTTCACACCCGACCCGAACCAGAACTTCAACCGCGAGTTCACCGACTACTTCGTTCAGGGCCGCAAGGAAGACATCGGCGCCTTTGACACGCCGAAGAACCCCGGCCAGCCCATAGGCTGGGTGGTCAAAGTGGCCGCAGACCATGTCGAGCTCTTCACCGACGATGCGGCCACCGAGCTGCACAATGGCGACGGCCTGTGCTACTACGACTTGCACAAGGAGTTGATCGGTTTGCAGATCAACCGGGCCGAGCGCACGCCGGCCGGCAGCTGGAAGCTCTTTCCCAAGGACCCGCTGGCTGGCTTGAAGGACCTGCGCAAAGGCACCATCGTCAACCGCAACCGCGACATGAGCTGGGCGCGCACGCTGGAGAAGAAGTCGTCAGATCGCCGCATCGGCGTCTGGATGAAGCTGAGCGAGGCTTCCGATGGCCTGGTCCTGAGCCTGACCGACGAGGCCGGCTTCGAAGGGCAGGCCCGCATCGCCCTGCCCTGGAAGGCGCCCAAAGAAGCAACCGATGCCGACGACAGGCTCAAGGCCGCGCTGGCCAAGCTCGGTGAGACGATTTTTTCGCCGATCGACGTCATGCTGGCACTGCACCGGCCTTGGTTCGCGCCGCCCTCGCAGCTCAATGCGCTGCGCCGCGAGGCGGTGCAAGCGCTGGAAGCCGCGCGCCTGGCCGGCTTCGAGCGCCTGCTTCCCGCCACGCCGGTGGAGCCGCCTGTGCCCTACCCCGAGGAACACCTCACGTACCTGGCCAACGTCTTCAATCAGAAGGCACGCGATTTCTACGCCCACCACGGCGTCAAACTCATCGCCCCTGCGTACGAAGCGCAGCAGGAAGAAGGCGAAGTCAGCCTGATGATCACCAAGCACTGCGTGCGCTATTCGCTCAGCCTGTGCCCCAAGCAGGCCAAGGGCGTGACCGGGGTGCAAGGCACGGTCAAGGCCGAGCCATTACAGCTGATCAACGGCAAAGAAAAACTCATCCTGCGCTTTGACTGCAAGCCCTGCGAGATGCATGTGGTCGGCAAGATCAAGAAGTCGGTGCTTCAGGCGTCTGCGGAAAGCCCGTTGACCTTCCACAAAAAACGACCGGTGGCCACCGGAATGCATTGAGAAGGCTTTCGGTCAGGTTCAAGGCTTGACCGTCTGCTGAATCTGGGCGACAGGCGCTTGACCGAAGGCCGCATCGCGCCGAGGGCGGCGCTCCCACTGCCATAGCCCGAGGCCAGGCGGTGAGGTGTGGGAGCCGCGCCCTCGCGGCGATTGGACGGCCGGCGCAAGCAGCGCCTCCCCTTACTTCAATCGATGGTCGCGCCCGAGTCCCTGACGGCCTTGGCCCAGCGCGGCAGATCCGCGCGAATCAGCGCTATGAACTGTTCGCTGTTGAGCTTGTAGGCCTCTGCACCCACATTGGCGAGTTTTTCGCGCACATCGGGCGCATCAAGCGCCTGCCCTATGCTCGCCTGCAACTGCGTGATCACGGCCTTGGGCGTACCGGCCGGGGCAAACACGCCATACCAGGGTGTGACCGCCAGGCCTTTGACAGTCTCCTGAATCGGCGCTGCATTGGGCAAGGCGGCCAGGCGCTTCTCATTGACCACGCCCAGCACCTTGATGCGATTGCTACGGATAAAGCCGATCGACGAGGGCAGGCTTTGCACCGAGACCTGTACCTGGCCGCTGGCCAGATCGGTCACCGCAGCGGCCGCACCCTTGTAGGGCACATGCACCAGCTCAATGCCGGCCGCCTTGTTGAGCATCTCGCCCACCAAGTGATTGACCGTGCCGTTACCGGCCGAACCGATCATGATCTTGCCCGGCTGTGCCTTGGCCTGGGCAATCAGCTCGGCGGTGGTATTGGCCGGAAAATTATTATTGGCTACCAGCACATAGCCTGCAGTAGCCACGGGTGTGACTGCCTCAAAGTCCTTGATCGGATCAAAGCCGGTGCTCTTGTAGAGCGAGGGGTTGATGACGTAAGAGCTGTCCGCCGTCAGCATCAGCGTATAGCCATCGGGCTTGGCCTTGGCCACATAGGCGGTGCCAATGTTGCCGCCGGCGCCCGGCCGGTTTTCCACCACGAAAGACTGGCCGGTAAGCTCGGTCAACTTCTGGGCCACGATGCGGGCGATCGCATCATTGGCGCCGCCAGCGGCTTGAGGTACCACCACCGTCACCGGTTTGCTGGGGTATTTGTCCTGGGCCAGCGCCGTAGCGCCCAACAGGCTCAGAGCAGTCAGGGATAGCAGTGTGCGCCGGGCAGTGCTCAGGGGCATAAGTCGTCTCCTTGAAGTAAGAGGCGCCATTATGGTGCGAACAGATGCGCTCGGAAACGCAGGGTTTTGTGCGCGTGCTGCGGGGCCCAGGCCGTAAACCCGCCGGCGCCATCAGCAGGTCTGCAACAATCACAGCTTTTGACGCAGCAAATCCCATGTCCGACACCGACCGACCCGCCCTGCCCGACCGCTTGGCCATTGACGCCCGCAGCCCGCATTACAACGCAAAGGTGCTTGCGCACAGCATAGGGATACGCTTTAACGGCAAGGAGCGCAGCGATGTGGAGGAATACTGCATCAGCGAAGGCTGGATCCGGGTGCCGGCCGGCAAGACAGTCGATCGGCGCGGCCAACCGCTCTTGATCAAGGTCAAGG
>CANHGF010000285.1 GCA_947460065.1 Comamonadaceae bacterium | reverse complement strand
GGCATCACCGTGGGCGAGGAGTACGGCGGCGCCAATATGGGTTACTTGGCCCATATGGTGGCGATGGAGGAGATCTCGCGCGCCAGCGCTTCGGTGGGCTTGTCTTATGGCGCGCATTCCAACTTGTGCGTCAATCAGATCAAGCGCAACGGCACCGAAGCCCAGCGGGCCAAGTACCTGCCCAAGCTGATCACCGGCGAGCACGTCGGCGCCCTGGCCATGTCTGAGCCGGGCGCGGGATCGGATGTCATCAGCATGAAGCTCAAGGCGCAAGACAAGGGCGGCTATTACCTGCTCAACGGCTCCAAGATGTGGATCACAACGGCCCCGACGCCGACACCCTGGTGGTCTATGCCAAGACCGAGCCAGAGTTGGGCGCACGCGGAGTCAGCGCCTTCCTGATTGAAAAGGGCATGAAAGGCTTTTCGATTGCGCAAAAGCTAGACAAGCTGGGCATGCGCGGGAGCCACACGGGTGAGCTGGTGTTCCAGAACGTGGAGGTGCCGGCTGAAAACATTCTGGGCGGCCTGAACAACGGCGCCAAGGTGCTGATGAGCGGCCTGGACTACGAGCGCGCGGTGCTCAGCGGCGGGCCCCTGGGCATCATGCAGGCGGTCATGGACAACGTGATTCCCTACATCCACGACCGCAAGCAGTTCGGCCAGAGCATCGGCGAGTTTCAGCTGATCCAGGGCAAGGTGGCCGATATGTACACCGTGCTGCAGGCCGGTCGCTCCTTTGCCTATACCGTGGCCAAGAACCTGGACCTGCTGGGTACTGAGCATGTGAGGCAGGTGCGCAAGGACTGCGCCTCGGTCATCCTTTGGACCGCTGAAAAAGCCACCTGGATGGCCGGCGAGGGCGTACAGATTTTTGGTGGCAATGGCTACATCAATGAATACCCGCTGGGCCGGCTGTGGCGCGACGCCAAGCTCTACGAAATTGGCGCTGGCACCAGCGAAATTCGCCGTATGCTGATAGGCCGTGAACTGTTCGCCGAAACCGCCGGCGCCTAAGGACCATCGCCATGCCGCTGAGTCATCTGCTGGAGCACAACCACCTGTGGGCCAAAAGCATGGAGGCCGAGCGCCCTGGCTTTTTTACCAATTTGTCGCACCAGCAAAATCCCCGCTATATGTGGATAGGCTGCTCCGACAGCCGGGTGCCCGCCAACCAGATCACCGGCCTGGAGCCGGGCGAGGTGTTCGTGCACCGCAACGTGGCCAATGTGGTGGTGCCCACTGACCTCAACTGCCTGTCGACCATTCAGTATGCGGTCGATCAGCTCCATGTCGAGCATGTCTTGGTGGTTGGCCACTACGGCTGCGGCGGTGTGCTCGCCGCCCTCAACAACGTGCGGGTCGGCCTGGCCGACAACTGGCTGCGCCATATCAAGGACGTGGCCGATCGGCATCGCAGCTTGCTCGACAGCGTGGAGCCGGAGCGCCGCGCCAATATGCTGGTCGAGCTCAATGTGATCGAGCAGGTGGTCAATGTGGCCCGCTCCACTGTAGTGCAGGACGCCTGGGCGCGTGGCCAAAAACTCGCGCTGCACGGCTGGGTTTATGGTTTGTCAGACGGGCTGCTGAAGGACTTGCGGGTGTCGATCGACGACCCGCTGCGCATCGAGCAGGTTCGTGAGGAAGCGGTGCAGTACGAGGCCCGTACCGTCAACGCGCGCTGACAGCCACTCTTTCGAAAGCCCACCATGTTCCCGCAGCGCCTGGATTCGAGCATCGCATACGACATCGCCAAGGCGATGATGGACGGTTTCAACCGCCACTATGACCTGTTTCGGCGCGAGTCGGCCCGCGCCAAGCACCGCTTTGAAACCGCCGACTGGCACGGCCAGCAGCGGGCCCAGCGTGAGCGTATTGAGTTCTACGACCTGCGGGTGCGCGAGGCTTCCACCCGCCTGGAGCGCGAGTTCAAGGCCGGTGAGCAGCCCATGGAGGTCTGGCACCAGGTCAAGCTGCATTACATCGGCCTGCTGGTCAACCACCACCAGCCAGAGCTGGCTGAGACTTTCTTCAACTCGGTTACCACCAAGATCCTGCACCGCAGCTACTTTCACAACGACTTCATCTTTGTGCGGCCAGCGGTCAGCACCGAGTACATCGAAAACGAAGAGCCCACCGCCCGCCCCACCTACAAAGCCTGGTACCCGACGCGCGACAACCTGGGCCAGGTCATCATTCAGCTGATCGAGTCCTTCGACCTGCGCCAGCCGTTTAGCGACCTGCCGCGTGACGCAGCCGATGTGCTGGTGCAGGTTCAAAAGCGTCTGGGCGATATGAAGCTGCGTGCCAACTTCCAGATCCAAGCGCTGTCCAGCCTGTTCTTTCGCAACAAGGGTGCGTACGTGGTGGGCAAGGTGATCAACGGATTTCAGGAGATTCCGTTTGCTCTGCCCATCCTCTATGACGCGCAGGGCAAGCTGTGCATAGACGCCATGCTCTTCGGCGAGGATGATCTGCTCATCCTGTTCAGCTTTGCGCGGGCCTATTTCATGGTCGACATGGAGATCCCGTCGGCCTACGTGCAGTTTCTGCGCAGCATGATGCCGCGCAAGCCGCGTGCCGAGATCTACAACGCACTGGGCCTGGCCAAGCAGGGCAAGACCCTGTTCTACCGCGACTTTTTGCAGCATCTGCGCCACTCCACCGACCGCTTTCGCATCGCGCCGGGCATCAAGGGCATGGTCATGCTGGTGTTCGACCTGCCGTCCTTTCCCTATGTGTTCAAGGTCATCAAGGACTACTATCCGCCGCAAAAAGACACCACCCGCGAGCAGATTCAGGGCAAATACCTGCTGGTCAAGCAGCACGACCGGGTCGGGCGCATGGCCGATACGCTGGAGTACAGCAATGTGGCCTTCCCTCTCGTCCGTTTCGAGGAGGAGCTGATCGAAGAGATCCGCAAGTTCGCCCCCAGCCAGATCGAGATCAGTGACCGCGACGGTGACGGCCAGATGGAAGTCATCATCAAGCACGTCTATATCGAGCGGCGCATGATCCCGCTCAACATATATCTGCAGGAGTCGTTTGACGCCGGCGCCGACAACGCCCGCGCCCGCGAGCAGATGGAGCGTGCTGTCATCGAGTATGGCAACGCCATTAAAGACCTGGTGGCGGCCAATATCTTCCCCGGCGACATGCTCTGGAAGAACTTCGGCGTCACGCGCCACGGCAAGGTGGTGTTCTACGACTATGACGAGATTGAATACATCACGGACTGCAATTTCCGCCGCGTGCCGGCGCCTCGCAACGAGGAAGACGAAATGTCGGGTGAAGTTTGGTACCACGTGGGGCCCAAAGATGTGTTCCCCGAGACCTTTGGCCCCTTCTTGCTGGGCAACCCATCGGTGCGCCAGGTGTTCATGAAACACCATGCTGATTTGCTGGAGGCCGATTTTTGGCAGACCAACAAGGAGCGCATCATCGATGGACATGTGCACGACGTGTTCCCCTACGACCCGGCGCGGCGTTTCAGCGAGTTGAGAAAAGCCGCCTGAGCCCCAACTCAAGCTTTACCTTTTTTGTGGAGTTCATCATGTCTGATCCCATCGTCATCGTCAGCGCCGCCCGCACCCCCATGGGCAGTTTGCAGGGCGACTTTGCCAGCCTGGCCGCCCACGATCTCGGCGGCGCGGCCATTGCCGCCGCCATGCAGCGTGCCGCGATTGCGCCCGAGTTGGTCACCGAGGTCTTAATGGGCAACTGCCTGATGGCCGGCCAGGGCCAGGCGCCCGCCCGTCAGGCCGCTTTCAAGGGCGGTTTGCCGGCCAGCGCCGGTGCAGTCACGCTGTCCAAAATGTGCGGCTCAGGCATGCGCGCGGCCATGTTTGCCCACGATATGCTGCTGGCCGGCAGTCACGAGGTTTTGGTGGCCGGCGGCATGGAGAGCATGACCGGCGCGCCCTACCTGATGCTCAAAGGCCGCAGTGGCTACCGCATGGGCCACGACAAGATCTACGACCACATGATGCTCGACGGTCTGGAAGACGCCTACCAAGCCGGTCGCAGCATGGGCACGTTTGGTGAGGACTGTGCCGCCAAATACAACTTCACCCGCGAGCAGATAGCGGTTGGTAATTCTCGGATGAATCGGGTAGCGCAATTCTGGACGGTTCAAGAATGCAATTTCGCTTAGGCCGGTTAGGTCGAGCG
>CANHGF010000284.1 GCA_947460065.1 Comamonadaceae bacterium | reverse complement strand
GTCTTGGTGCGTGAATTGTTTCCGCGCGTCTTGGTGGTCACACCCAACCTGGATGAGGCCCAGTTGCTGCTGGGGCAATCTATTCCCGACGCGCAGGCGCTGGACGCTGCGGCGCAGGCTGCATCATGGATCCCCACCCACACCCCATGCCCGACATCCAGAAAACCGCCCGCTTCGGCGCCATCGCCATCGCTGCCGTGTGGCTGGCCATCGCTGGGGTTTTGTATCTGGGCTTTGAATACATTGAGCGGGGCAGGCAAGCCAAGCTGCAGCCTTACACCCGGGGCTCGGGCGAATTGGTGCTGCCGCGGCAGCGGGACGGGCATTTTTATGTACAGGGCGAGGTCAATCGCCGGCCGGTGCGGTTTTTGGTGGACACCGGGGCCAGCCATGTGGCGGTCAGTCAAGCCCTGGCCGAGCAAGCCGGTCTGCCGGCGGGCACCGCCATCACGCTGAACACCGCCAATGGCCAGCGACCTGGCCGGCTGGTGCGCGGCGTGCCGGTGCGGGCGGGCGATCTGGTGCTCAATGACGCCAGCGTCAGCGTAGGCCTGAGCGGCCTGCCACCCGATCAGGCCCTGCTCGGGCAATCATTTTTGAAGCAGTTTGACGTCGAGATCAGCCGAGAGGCGATGGTGCTGCGCCGGCGGCCTTGAAGTGCCTGCGCCGCCCTGAGCGCAGCCAATTTTGTCGCTGCGCTTGAACCGGGCCGGACCATGCCGTCGCTGGGCTGCACACCCGGGCGCGGCTCAATCGCGCCGTCCCACCACCCGGACCACGTGGTAGCTCGGGCAGGCGTACCGCGCGATGTCGTGCGCATGCAGCGGGAAGGAGCCACAGTTGGACCAGCGCCGAAGGGGCGAGTGGTAGATGCCGCACTGGTAACGGTCGTTGTCTATGGGCTCCAAAAAGACACAGCGCTTGTTCATGCAGCAGTTGCCGCACTGGACGCAGGAGCCGGCGATTTCGGCCGGCACCTTGTCCTGGCGGCCCATCACATCTTCAAAGTAATGCCGGGCCGGCCCTTCGCGCAGGGCGGCAATATGCACCCGCATGCGACGGATGAAACCCAAGTAATCACGCAGGTACTTCAAGCGCCCGAACAGCAAGCTGGCTCCCAAGGGCGCCAGCGGCAACATCACCGTGAGCAAAGCCAGATATCCCGAAGCCAGCCAGGGGGCCAGGCGGCTGGGCCAGCGGCTTAACGCGGCTGCCCGTGTGCTGGGCATGATCGCTGCAGGCCGGTCGTGCGGCTGAAAGCCGGAGGGGTGAGGAGATCCACCCGCAGATTATTCGGCCGTCACATTAATTTTTCGTGACAGCAGGCAGGGCCCGGACGCGCACGGCTGGACCAGCGACGCCGCACGGGCCGGCACTCAGCGCCCGATCAGGTAAACACTGGGGTCGGTGGTGATCAAATCCATAGGCTGGCGCCGGCCGGCCAGATGGTCTTCCATGCAGCGCAGCAGCAGCGGGCTGCGGTGACGGTCCTGGCTGGCGCGGATGTCTTCGGGGCTCATCCAGAGGGTGCGAACGATGCCTTCGTCGAGCGCGCGCTCGCTGTGCAGCGGGCCGAGTTCGCCGCAAAAGGCAAAGCGCAGGTAGGTGATGTCTTCGGTGGACCCGCCGGCAACGGGCCGCTCAAAGCGCGAAAGGTAGATGCCCACCAGCGCGGTCGGGACGAAGCTGTGGGCGGTTTCCTCCAGCGCCTCGCGGGCGCAAGCCTCGATCGGGTTTTCTCCCGGGTCCAGGTGGCCGGCTGGGTTGTTGAGCTTCAGGCCATCGCGGGTGAGTTCCTCCACCAACATGAACTGGCTGCGCCCACCGAGCTTGCGCTCGATGATGGCAGCCACCGTGACACTGGGTTTCCAACGCTCTTGCATGGGCGGGGATTATCAGGGGAAGCCGCATTGGATGGCTGCCGCATCGCGCCGGGGCGGCGCTCCTACAAAACACCTGCAGGCCTGAGTCGGGAGTGGGAGCCGCATCCTTGCGGCCTTGCCCCTTATTTCTTATCGCGCAGCTCGCGTCGCAGGATCTTGCCGACCGGGGTCTTGGGCAGATCGGTGCGGAATTCGACGACCTTGGGCTGCTTGTAGCCGGTGAGGTTGGCGCGGCAGTGTTCGCGCACCTGTTCTTCGGTCAGCGCCGGGTCTTTTTTGACGATGACCAACTTGACCGCCTCGCCCTGCTTGTCGTCGGGCACGCCCACGCAGGCCACCTCGAGCACGCCAGCGAGCTGGCCGACCACGTCTTCGATCTCGTTGGGGTAGACGTTGAAGCCGCTGACCAGGATCATGTCCTTCTTGCGGTCGACGATCTTGAAGAAGCCCTGCGCATCGATGATGCCGATGTCGCCCGAGCGAAAGTACCCGTCGGCGGTCATGACGCGGGCGGTCTCATCGGGGCGCTGCCAGTAGCCGGCCATGACCTGCGGGCCCTTGATGGCGATCTCGCCGGTCTGGCCGGGGGCTACCTCATGGCCTTCGTCGTCGAGCAGCTTGAACCAGGTGCTGGGTATCGGCACGCCGATGGTGCCAGTGAACTGGCGGCTGGTGACGGGGTTGCAGCTGGCCGAAGGCGCGGTTTCGGACAGGCCGTAGCCTTCGCAGATCGCGCAGCCGGGTTTTTCCAGCCAGAGCTGAGCCACCGCGCTTTGCACCGCCATGCCGCCGCCGAGCGAGACCTTCAGGTGCGACCAGTCGACCTTGCCGAAGTCCGGGTGGTTGGCCAGGCCGTTGAACAGGGTGCTGACCGCCGGAAACATGTGAATGCGGTGATTGGCCAGCTCCTTGAGCACGGCCGGCAGGTCGCGCGGGTTGGGAATCAAGATGTTCTTGGCGCCCGAGCGCATGCCCAGCATCATGTTCACCGTGAAGGCGAAGATGTGATAGAGCGGCAAGGCGCAGACATAGGTGGGCTGCTCGCCTTCGGGGATGGCGGCCATGGCCGGTGCATTCCAGGCTTCGGATTGCAGCAAGTTGGCAATGATGTTGCGGTGCAGGAGCACAGCCCCCTTGGAGACACCCGTGGTGCCGCCGGTGTACTGCAGCACGGCCACATCGTCGGGCGTGAGGGCGGGCGTGTGCATCGGCGCGCGAGCGCCCTGGGCCACCGCATCATTGAAGCGCACCGCCTGCGGCAGGCTGAAGGCCGGCACCAGTTTCTTGACGCTGCGCACGACGTAGTTGACGATGGCGCCTTTGACGAAGCTCAACCGGTCGCCCATGGCGGCCAGCACCACATGCTGGACCGGGGTGTTAGCCAGGCAGGCCTCCAGCGTCGCGGCGAAGTTCTCCAGGATGATGATGGCCTTGGCCCCTGAGTCCTTGAGCTGGTGCTCGAGCTCTCGCGCGGTGTAGAGCGGGTTAACGTTGACCACCACATAGCCGGCACGCAAGATGGCAGCGACCGCCACCGGATACTGCGGCACATTGGGCATCATGATGGCCACCCGGTCGCCTTGGCTCAGGCCCAGGCTCTGCAGATAGCCGGCCAGGGCCCGCGAAACGCTGTCAACGTAGCCGAAGCCAAATTCCTTGCCCAGGAAGCTGTAGGCCACCTTGTCGCCGTGCTTTTGGAAGCTCTCCTCGAGCAGCGCAACCAGCGAAGGATATTGCGAGGCATCGATATCGGCAGGCACGCCGGCGGGGTAGGCCTGCAGCCAAGGGCGCTCGGTGGTCTGGGCGTTCATTCAAAGGTCTCCAAGCATCTTGTTATGGATGGCACAGCCTCGGGGCCCCAAGGACCCAAGCCTTGAACGCCCCCAGCGCATGCCGGGGCAAGCATTATTCGATGGCTTTGCCCATGTCTTCAATGACTTTTTTCGCGTCCCCGAAAACCATCATGGTTTTATCCAAATAAAACAATTCATTGTCCAAGCCAGCGTATCCCGCAGCCATGGAACGCTTGTTCACAATGACGGTCTTGGCTTTGTAGGCCTCCAGAATCGGCATGCCGTAAATCGGGCTGCCCTTGACGTGCGCGGCCGGATTGACCACGTCGTTGGCGCCCAGGATGATGGCCACGTCGGCCTGGCCAAATTCGGCGTTGATGTCTTCCATCTCGAAGACCTGGTCGTAGGGCACTTCAGCCTCGGCGAGCAACACATTCATGTGGCCCGGCATGCGACCGGCCACCGGGTGAATGGCGTACTTCACGTTCACGCCTT
>CANHGF010000283.1 GCA_947460065.1 Comamonadaceae bacterium | reverse complement strand
CAGCTCGAGCGCATCTTTGAGCAGGGATTCGCTGGAGAACGTGTCCAGCGCTTTGCCGTAAACAGGCACTTGATCTGTGATGGCATTGCGCAAAGACATACGCAAATTATTTAAATCATCGGCTTGAGTTGATTTGCCAGAAATTTTGGCACTGTTTGCAAGGCCGCCCACATACTTGTAAGCCTTGTCCAACATCAGCATTGAGTTGTCTGGAAGATCTGCATACTCAGGCAATCTGCGAGCCTCACTGATGGCGTACTGAATGTCTTTCGACTTCTTCAATAAATTGTCAATGGCAAATGAGTTGATCAGTCACATCAGCCTGTCGCAACTGAGCGCCCGCGAGCAGGTTATCGGCGGACGTGCGGCTCATTTGCGCAGCACGGTCAGGCTTTGTCCGTACCAGGCAAACCACCTTATGCCCAGCGCGCACCAAGGCCTGCACAGTGGCGCGTCCAATGGTGCCCGTGCCGCCGAGGACAAATACACGTTCAGGCATGAAGGTATTGATTTGAGGTGAAGGGAGACCGGACAGCATCTTAAACCCCGCTCGATGCAGGGTATTGAGCCTTGCCGCATCGTCCGCACACGCCCTATGATGGTGTGATGCGCCGAGCTCTGTGCTTTTTGATGATGGCATTGCAACTGCTCGCCGGCAATGCCTGGGGTCAGCTCGGGCCCATGGCAGGTACACCAGCTGCACCATGCCATGAGGCTGTGTTTGCGCATCAGCCCTCGGCGCAGCCGCAGACGTCCGTCCACGCGGACCATACCCAGCAGGCAACTCAAGATTCGGCGGCCGAGCGCCCAAGCCAACTACACCCGCATTGCCAGCATTGCTGCGCTGTGGGAATTGGCAGCGCCGCATCCCCCGCCTTGGCCCCGTCCCCCCAGAGGATGCCGGTCAGCGACCCTTGGGTCTGGGTCAGCTTGAGTTCGCCGCCAGACCTGCGCCCCCCGATTTGAAGCATGAGGCCTTGACTGTCTGGCCAGCCTCCTGAAGGAGGTCGGCTGCCGTTTCGCTTTCATGCCCAAAAGGCGCAGGAAAAATTCATGATTTTTACTTTTCAACATTACCACGGAGCCATGCTGCTCAAGTACAGCGGCATCAGCTTCATATCGGGCGCCGTCAACCACGGCTTTTTCAGCGGCGAGCGCTCCCTCTGGACTGCTGCGGCCGGCATGGCGCTGTTTGTTTTGGGCGCCGTGCTGGAGCACCGCCTCGCCCAGGATCCGTCGCAGGCCTCGCGGGGGCTGCTGCGCACCTTGTTCATTGGGGCGCTGCTGTCCATCGGCCTGGGCTTTTTTACCGGCGGCCTGCAGCACTTCCCAGACTCGCCGGCCCGCAGCGCCTGGGTGGTGCCGCTGGGCTTTTTGATCTCGGTCCCTGCACTGGCCCTGGACGGCAAGCATACTTGGGGCCGCGGCAGTTGGATGTATAGCCTGGTGCTTGGCGTTGTAGTCACAGCCTCAAGCTATGGCACCTGGCAATGGCTGGAGCGCAATCCCCAGTATCTGGGGGCGCACGCACACGCCAGCTCTGAGACTCCGGCCACCAGCGCGCTGACCGCCCTGACCGTGGGGCGCAGCATAGATATCCTTATGGACGATCAGATGCGCTTTACCCCCAATACCCTGGAAGTGCAAGCTGGCGAGACCGTCCGCCTGGTGGTGCGTAACGAGGGTAAGGTGCTCCATGAGTTGGTGCTGGGCACAGACCAACAGATCCGTGAACATGCCCAGCAAATGCAAAAAGCCGGTTCGCATGATGCACACGCTCACGACAACGCTGGCTCTGCCGCCATCCAGGTACAGCCTGGGCAATCCGGCGAACTGGTGATCCGCTTCGCGCAGCCGGGCAGCTACCAGATGGCTTGCCTGGTTCCGGGCCATTATGAAGCCGGTATGCGCGGCGCGCTCAAGGTCAGTGCCTCAGCCTCGGCGCAGGACGCACCCAAAGCCACTGAGAACGACCACAGCAAGCACAAGCATTAATAGCGCTGTGGCAGTCGGCACGTCTGCGGAGGGTGGGTCGCTCAGGCGACCCCACCCCCGAGGCGTTTTTTGGTTTTTGGGGGAGAGGTGCATGCAGCATCCCCGCGGCCAAGTACTCCGGTGGCGGGACACCCATGCGGTTGGCAAACTTGCGCTGCCTGCTCATCTGCTCAGACGGAGCAGATTAAAATGCCAGCTTGCGTCGATTTTCGAAACATTTTTCCAAAAATGGAAATTATTTTATGACCGCACCTACCGCCTTCGGCCGCGTTCTGCCCCTGAACAAGGCCTGGCTGGACAAGCTTGCGCCGGAAGAGGTGATCGAGCCGGATCTGCCCATCGTTGATACCCACCATCACCTCTGGGCCGCCCTGCCAGCAGCCCTGCCGCAGGGCGAGGCCAAGGAAGACCACACCTACTTGCTCGAGCAATTCGCGCAGGACGTGGACAGCAGCCATCACTGCCTGGCCACGGTCTACGTGGAGTGCCATAACAGCTACCGCGACAGCGGCCCTGTAGCGTTCAAGCCGGTGGGCGAGACTGAATTTGCTGCCGCCATCGGCATCGCCAGCGACGCGAGCCGACCAGGCAAGGCGCGCATTTGCGCGGGCATCGTCGGCTCGGCTGACCTGAGCCTGGGGACGCCGATCAGGGAGGTGTTGCAAGCCCACATGGAGGCGGGGCAGGGTCGATTCCGGGGGGTGCGTGCCACCGCCGGCTACGACCCAGACCCCATCATCGGCAACACCAGCCCGGTCCCTGGCGTCTACCTGCGGCCGCAATTCCGCCAGGGGGTGGCCGAACTGACAGCCCTGGGGCTGAGCCTGGACGCCTGGGTGTTCTTTCACCAGCTGGGTGATCTGATCGATCTGGCCCGCTCTTGCCCCAATACCCCCATCATCATGGGTCACTGCGGCGGCCCGCTGGGCTATGGCCCTTATACCGGCAAGCGTGATGAGGTGTTTGCCCATTGTAAAAAGCAGGTCACGCAATTGGCCGCTTACCCGAATGTGGTGGCCAAGCTCGGCGGCATGATGATTCGGCTGGCAGCCATCGACTACGGCAAGCTGCCTGCACCGCCCTCGTCGGCCGAGATCGCTGCCCTGTGGCGGCCCTATATCGAAACTTGTATTGAGCTCTTCGGTGCCGAGCGCTGCATGTTCGAGAGCAACTTCCCGGTGGAAAAACAGGGCGCTAACTGGGTCACCCTGTGGAACGCCTTCAAGCGCATCACCGCAGGCGCTTCAGCGTCGGAAAAGCTGGCCATGTACAGCGGCACAGCGCAGCGGGTTTACCGCCTGTGACGCCATGACCATCACCCGGCCGCTGCAGGGGGTGCGCGTCCTCGAAATCGCCTCCATCGTCTTCGGGCCGCTGGCGGGCCAGTACTTGGGCGACATGGGCGCACAGGTGATCAAGCTCGAGCCGCCTGAAGGCGACCGTACCCGGGTGATGGGCCCCAAGCGCAGCCCCAAGATGGGCTCCTTCTTTCTGAGCAATAACCGCAACAAGCGCAGCATCGTGGCCGACCTTAAGACGCCAGAGGGGCGCGAGATTCTGCACGCGCTCTTGGGCCAGACGGATGTGCTGCTGCACTCCATGCGCAGCTCGGCCGCTGAGCGCCTGGGTCTGGGCTATGAGGCCTTGGCGGCCCAACATCCGCGGCTGATCTATTGCCATGTGGCGGGCTACGGGGACGACGGTTTGTATGCCGGCCGCGCAGCTTACGACGACATCATCCAGGCGGCCTCCGGCTTGGCGCATCTGCAGGCGGTGATCGCTGGCCAGCCTCGCTTCATCCCGACCATCGTGGCCGACAAAATCAGCGCTCTGCATGCCGCGTATGCGGTGGCGATGGCGCTCATTCAGCGCTCGCAGACCGGCCTGGGGCAACAGGTCGATGTGGCCATGTTTGAAACCATGGCGGCTTTCAACATGAGCGAGCACCAGTGGGGCACGACCTTTGAGCCGCCGATTGCGCCCATGGGCTATGAGCCGGTGAGCAGCGCCTCCCGTCGGCCCTACAAGACGCTTGACGGCTACCTGGTGCTGCTGCCCTATAACGACAGCGACTGGCACCGCTTTTTCGCCCTGGCCGGTTGCCCCGAAGTGATGCAAGACGAGCGCTTCGCCACCTTTACCGCGCGGCAGAAGAATTTCCGGCTGGTCTGGGACGAGGTGGAGCGGCAGGTG
>CANHGF010000282.1 GCA_947460065.1 Comamonadaceae bacterium | reverse complement strand
GATTATTTCTCGGATCTGATAGCTTAAGCCAGCGTCGCATCCAGCGTCACCGGCACCGCCAGTGCCCGTGAAATCACACAGCTAGCCTTGGCGGCCTCGGCAATTTCAGTGAACTGGGCCGAGGTGATACCCGGCACGGTGGCCACGACAATCAGGCGCACGCCGTTGACGGTCGGCCCTGGATCCATGCCCGGTTCCATCATCGCTTCGGCCCGAGTGTTGATCCGGTCCGGCGTGAATCCGGCTTTGCCGAGCACCGCCGACAGCGCCATGCTGAAGCATCCGGCATGCGCGGCAGCCAGTAACTCTTCCGGATTGGTGCCCTTCTCGTCGACGAAGCGGGTTTTAAAGGAATAGTTCTGGTCGGCGAACATACCGCTCTGCGGTGTACTCATGCTGCCCTTGTCGGCAATCAGATCGCCTTCCCAGCATGCACTTGCGATGCGTTTGAATCCCATGACAATCCCCTGTAAATGCTTGTTAGGAATAGCTACTTCAGCAAATTCCAAGCCAGTTGAACGGGGACTAAACCGGAGGGGTCAAAAAGTTGATGCGTACCGGGGCGTTTGCCTGTATTCTATGCCCTCTCCAAGTTGTATCTTTCTATCCCGATTAAAGGATATATGCCGCGATGAGTAACTACCTGTTCACTTCCGAGTCGGTTTCCGAAGGCCACCCGGACAAACTCGCCGACCAGATTTCCGATGCTGTCCTCGACGCCATCCTGGCCCAAGACAAGCGCGCGCGTGTGGCCTGCGAAACCCTGGTCAAGACCGGCGCGGCGATTGTCGCCGGCGAAGTCACCACGTCCGCGTGGGTGGACATCGAGGAACTGACTCGCAAGGTCATCAACGACATCGGCTATGACAACTCAAACGTCGGCTTCGACGGCCACACTTGCGCCATCATCAATATGCTGGGCAAACAGTCACAGGACATTGCTGCCGGCGTGGATGGCAGCAAGAAGAAGCAGAAGAGGCCGGAGGAACAAGGCGCCGGCGATCAGGGCCTGATGTTCGGCTACGCCTGCAACGAGACCCCCGAGTTCATGCCGGCGCCCATCCACTATGCCCACCGCCTGGTCGAACGCCAGGCCCAATTGCGACGCGACGGCCGCCTGCCCTTTTTGCGCCCGGACGCCAAGAGCCAGGTGACCATGCGCTATGTGGACGGCAAGCCGCACAGCATCGATACCGTGGTGCTTTCGAGCCAACACAGCCCAGAGATGAGCGATGGCGCCAAGATGAAGCCGGCCTTCGTCGAAGCGGTCATTGAGGAAATCATCAAGCCGGTGCTGCCGGCCGAGTGGCTCAAGGACACCAAGTACCTGGTCAACCCCACCGGCCGCTTTGTCATCGGTGGCCCTCAGGGCGATTGCGGACTGACCGGCCGCAAGATCATCGTCGACACCTACGGCGGCGCTTGCCCCCACGGCGGTGGCGCTTTTTCCGGCAAAGATCCCACGAAGGTGGACCGCTCGGCCGCCTATGCTGCCCGCTACGTGGCCAAGAACATTGTCGCGGCTGGCCTGGCCAGCAAATGCCAAATCCAGGTGGCTTATGCGATCGGGGTAGCTCGGCCCATGAATATCACGGTCAATACCCATGGCACCGGCGTAATCTCCGACGACAAGATCGCTCAGTTGGTGCTGGCCCATTTTGACCTGCGCCCCAAGGGCATCATCCAGATGCTGGACCTGCTGCGCCCGGTGTATGAGAAAACCGCCGCCTATGGCCACTTCGGGCGCGACGAGCCCGAATTCAGCTGGGAGCGTAGCGACAAGGCTGCCGCCCTGCGCTCGGCTGCAGGACTGTGAGCAGCACGGCATGAGGTCTTTGACCTCATGCCGTGTCAGCGGGGCTCGACGAGCTGCACCCGGTCCTTCGCATCGTCGGGCAAGCTGACACGGCCGCCCTGAAAGTAGACCTGCATCTTCTGCAAAGAACTGGCCTGCAGCGTCCAAGGGGGCGGCCCACCCACACCAGTGGCCTGTCCGGGCTCAAGGCGGTGCACCTTGAGCTTGCCGTCGCCATCGCGCGCGCAAACCACCTGAGAGACGCTGCTGACCAGGTAAACCAGACTGCCCTGGCGGGGCGCAGACTTCAGGGCAACCGCAGGTGCCGCCTCCTGGAAAGCCGGACAGAGCGTCATTTCATCAGGCCCAGTGGGTGAAGACGGTGAGGGCGACACAGCGGGCGAAGGCTGGGCAGGCAGGCTAAAAGCAGGGGCCATAGCCACCAGATCGCGTTCATTGTCGGTCTTGGGCTTGACAGCCAGCGCTGAGTCGGCGGTGACCGAATGCGGGCGCTCCTGCATCGATGCAGCCGGGTATGGCCCGCTCAAACCGGCCTCCTGCTCGGGCCCTCGCCCATCGAGTAAAGATGGAATCAGTCCCGAGAAGGGGCGTTTGAGTACAAGCCAAGCGGACAGCAAAGTCACACCGAGGAACAAGCCCATCCACCAGATGCCCGAGGGCCCGACCGACCGCACCCCGGCCCGTCTGCGCGCTAGCGTCTGAGGGACAGCACCGGCCAAGGCGGGGGCCTGGCCCGGGCTCCTCACCGCCGCCGCTGGAAGCAACTGTTCGGTCAAGTCCCGGATCGGCAAGTCGGCCAAGGGGATCGGCACAGCAGAGGCCTCGCTTGCCTCAAGGCCCGGGAGCACAACAGGCTGCGTCGGGGCCAACACAGCGGGGCCTGCGGCGGCCGCCTCGCTCTGTTGCTCAAACTGCGGCTGCGTGCCGAGGAAGTTGAGAACCTTGCGGGCAGCATGCCTGCGGATGGCTGGTGTGTAAAACAGACTGTGCTGATCATTTTCGAGCTGCATCAACTGCGCGTTCGACAGGCTGACTCGCCGCGCAAGGACTGCCACATCAAGCCCGGCAGCCAGGCGCAGGGCTCTCAGCTGCTCGCCGGATACGTCTTCATGCATAGCCAATGTCTGCAACAGCGGGTTTGGCCGGCTCGCGGCCTGGATCTCTCCAATTTCGTTCCTGCCGCTGGCGGCTGGTGTGGGCCCAGGTTGAGCAAGTCATAAGGTCCAAAATCTGTTGATGCGAGCCGCGGGCCAGCGCACCTTGCTTCGTATATTCACAGTCGGTCCTGTTGCCACGGGATCACCTCGGCGTCGCACCCAAAAAACAGCCCGCATCGAGGCGGGCTGAAGACGCGCTCCTGACACTGACATCCATCGGAAGGACGCCAGCCGGACGCGCAGAGAGGCTCGGCTGGAGGCTCTTCGCCGTCAGGCAAGGATCTTGTATTTTTAGCGTTTATATGTATTGATTCGATTTTTTTACGCTTAAAAATAGCTAATTTTTGTAAATTAATCCACTCCAACTCACCAGTTCTGTCGGCTGCAACTCCAATGAGGGGCTAAATGAAATTCAATACCCACGGCCTACAAGATGGCCTAGCCTCTTGAAAAACTGCCCAAGCTGCCCTATGATTAGCACTCGACGGCAATGAGTGCTAGCAAGCCACGCCGCCGCGGGCTCGCCCGACTAATGTTAGCGGTCGCAAACGTTTGTGGCCAAAGATGTTCAACAACAACCTCTGTTCGGAGATCCAATGAAACTTCGCCCCCTGCACGATCGCGTGATCGTCAAGCGCATCGAGAACGAAACCAAAACTGCCTCCGGCATCGTCATTCCTGACAGCGCCGCTGAAAAGCCCGACCAGGGCGAGATCCTGGCCGTCGGTCCGGGCAAAGCCAACGACAAGGGCGAGGTCAAGGCCCTGGGCGTGAAGGTCGGCGACCGCGTCCTCTTCGGTAAGTACAGCGGCCAGACCGTCAAGGTCGATGGCGACGAACTGCTGGTGATGAAGGAAGAAGACCTTTTCGCCGTGATCGAAAAGTGATCGACTAGGCTTTTTCACCCAACTTTTTGAATTGAATCTGGAGATATCAAATGGCAGCTAAAGACGTGGTTTTCGGCGGTGACGCCCGTGCCCGCATGGTCGAAGGTGTGAACATCCTGGCCAACGCAGTGAAAGTGACCCTGGGCCCCAAGGGCCGCAATGTTGTGCTCGAGCGCTCCTTCGGCGCCCCCACCGTGACCAAGGACGGCGTGTCCGTGGCCAAGGAAATCGAGCTCAAGGACAAGCTGCAGAACATGGGCGCGCAGATGGTCAAGGAAGTGGCTTCCAAGACCAGCGACAACGCCGGTGACGGCACCACCACCGCGACCGTGCTGGCCCAGGCCATC
>CANHGF010000281.1 GCA_947460065.1 Comamonadaceae bacterium | reverse complement strand
CTCACCCACGGTGATGCCGAGCACGCCCAGATCGCCCATCTTGCGCCACAGGTCCATCGGAAACTGGTCATTGCGGTCGATCTCGGCCGCGCGCGGCGCGATCTCGGTCTGGGCAAAGTCATGCACCGCATCGCGCAGGGCGTCGACATCTTCACCAAGTTGAAAATTGAGTCCGGGCAGGTTCATGGGGGTCCTTCGGTCCTTGATGTCTTATTCAGTGGGGGACAGAGCAAATTTGCTGCGCAAATATTGGTCTGTCCCAGAAATTATCAATAAGTCTTTGTCACCGGCGCCAAGGTCTGCTGCATGATGGCGCAGTCGCGGCGCTGGCCATCGCCGTAGTGCAACACTTCGGCGGTGGTGACGATGACGCGGCGGCCGGCCTTGACCACGCGACCAATGGCGCGCAGCTCGCCGCCCTGGAAGGCGTTCATGAAATTGATCTTGTATTCCACCGTGGTCACCTCGGTGCCCTCAGGGCATACCGTCAGCGCGGCATAACCACCGGCAATATCGGCCAGGGCGCCTATGGCCCCGCCGTGAAAGCCGCCTTGCTGCTGTGTGACTTTGTCTGAATAGGGCAGCGCCAATTCGCACAGCCCCGGCTCGACACGCAGCAGCCGCGCACCGAGGTGCAGCATCATGCCTTGGCGCTCGAAACTGGCGCGCACCCGCTCGATCATGCCGGCCGTGTCTGCGGCGGGCTTGGACATGGAATTCATACGGCCTTCTCCGCGAGGGCCCGGCTTGGGCGGGCGGGTGATTTTTCGGTTTTCGCCAGCAAGGCGCGGGCCTCGCGCTCATGCGCCTTGATCTCTTCGAGGTTGGCCTGCAAGTCGGCCATCTGCTCCTCGATCTGGCGCTTGTGCCCGTCGAGAATGACCAAAAACTTGCGCAACTGCGGCACCGTATCGCGCGGGCTCTCGTAGGTGTCGATGATTTCCTTGGCCTCGGTCAGACTCAGGCCCAGGCGCTTGGCGCGCAGGGTGAGCTTCAGGCGGGTGCGGTCGCGGGCGCTGTAAATGCGGTTGCGACCACCAGGCCCTTCGCGCTTGGGCTGCAGCAGGCCCATGTCTTCATAAAAACGCATGGCCCGGGTGGTCAGGTCAAACTCTTTGGCGAGGTCGCTGATGGTGTAGGTGGTGGCCATGCGCATTCGGTGCAAGCGGCAACCCGCCCCCGTGGCCAGCCCAGGCGCTTTGGAGCATGGGCGACAGATCTCAAGGGCAGGGCTGCCTACAATCGGGCAAGCTGACGTTTACGTAAACGTCAACAACCCGCAGAATATAACGCAGATCGCGCGCGCCATGAACACCCTGGAAGAAGCCTTGCATTACCCCTGGGGCGCCGAGCTGCCTGCCGCTGGCAGCGCCCTGAGCTTGGCGCCCGGCCTGGCCTGGCTGCGCATGGAATTGCCCTTTGCGCTCAATCACATCAACCTGTGGCTGCTGCGCGATGAGATCGACGGCAGGCAAGGCTGGAGCGTCATCGACACCTGCGTCGACAACCCCCAGGCGCGCGCGCAATGGGAGCAGGTGATCGCCCAGGAAATGCAAGGCCTGCCAGTGCTGCGTGTGCTGGCCACCCATATGCACCCCGACCACCTGGGCCTGGCACATTGGCTGTGCGAGCGGTTTTCGGCGCCGTTGTGGATCAGCGCGGGTGATTTTTTGACGGCGCGTCTGGCAGTGCTGCAGCACGACTCCTATGGCGGCCAGCCCATGGTGGACTTTTTCACCCGCCACGGCGTGAAGAACAGTCAGGTTCTTGAGACCGTGCTCGGTCGCAAAGGCCAATATGCCCACCTGGTACCCAAAGTGCCCGACCAATACCGTCGCCTGCAAGACGGCCAGTTGCTGACGATCGGTGGTCGCCGCTGGCGTTGCATCAGCGGCTTTGGCCATTCGCCCGAGCACATGGCGCTGTACTGCGAAGACCCCGGTCTGGCGCAACCGGTGCTGATCAGCGGCGACATGGTGCTGCCGCGCATCTCTACCAACATCAGCCTGCTGGCCACCGAGCCCGAGGGCAACCCGCTGCAGCTTTTTCTGGATTCACTGGAAAAGTTTCTACCCCTGCCTGAAAACACCCTGGTGCTGCCCTCGCACGGCCGGCCCTTTGTCGGCCTGCACGAGCGGATCAAGCAATTGCGCGACCACCACCGGGACCGGCTGGAAGAAGTCATGCAAGCCTGCCGCGAGCAGGCCCGCTGCGCCGCCGACATCGTGCCGGTGATGTTCAAGCGCACGCTCGACGCGCACCAAACCACCTTCGCCCTGGGCGAAAGCATGGCCCACCTGAACCTGCTCTGGCACGCCGGCGCACTCAGGCGTACGACTGACGCGCACGGCGTGCTGCGTTTTGCACCTGCTTAAAGCAGGCTGCGGTCAAAGCCGTTTCTAGGCTCAGTTCAGCGAGGCGGTTTCGTTGACGCCCAGCCAAAAGTCGCGCAGGCTGGCCACCTTGCGGCGGTACTGGGCAAAAGCCACCGGCTTGGCCACATAGCCATTGGCACCGCTGCGGTAGCAGGCCCGCACATCGTCGGGTTCGCTGGAGGAGGTGAGCATCACCACCGGCGTCACCTCGGTCAGCGGGTTTTCGCGCAACTGGCGCAACACCTGCAGGCCCGAGAGCATGGGCAGGTTCATGTCAAGGATCACCAAGGCCGGCTGCTCACTCGGGTCACGCGCCGCATGCTCGCCCCGCGCCCACAAGTAATCCAGCGCCTGCTGACCATCCCGCGCCCACACCACCTCGTCCTCCTGACCCAGCGCATGGCGGGTGAGTTGGTGCAAGTCGGGGTTGTCTTCAACCAGCAAGATTTGTTTGGATGGCATCGCGAGTTTCTCAGGCTGTGTGGTTCACAGTCTAGGAAGCATGAGCCCCGAGATGTTTTAAAAAAGGTTAACCGGCCGGTGCGGCGGCCGCAGCGGGGGGCCAGTAACTAAGGCTCTGGGCAATATCCTTGTAAGTGATTTGCTGCGCCTTGAGGTGGGAGCGCAAGCTTTCGATGAGGAATCGACGGGTCTTCATCGGCGGTCTCCAAAGAGACTATTCTTATGGGATCAACCCGAATTGAATGTGGATGGAAAGTGAAGAATTGAGTCGTCTTGCCTGCTATGGGCCTGAACGGCAGGCTTAGAGCGCAGCCAGCGGCACAGCCCAAAGGCCCTTGCCGAAGGACAAGGCCTGATGGCCCCCGTAGAGCACCAGGCCGCTGGTGAATGAATCACCCGCGAGGGACTGGAGTTTCTTCAGGCCCTTGAAGTCGCCAGCGTTGACGGTGGCAGAGGCCTTGACCTCGATGCCAATGAGCCGACGCAGCGGTGATTCGATGACAAAGTCCACTTCGACCTGGTCCTTGTCCCGAAAATGCGAGAGGTACCAGTCGTCTGCACAAAGGCTGAGGGCTTTGCGCAGTTCCCCGTGTACCCAAGTTTCGAGGGTGGCGCCCCAGCGCTCGCGCTTGGAGAAGACCAGTTCGGGAGTCAAGCGGGACAGGCTGGCTTGCAGGCCTGCGTCGAGGAAGTGAAGCTTGGGTGTCTTGACCAGGCGTCCCGCTTCGTTACGGCTCCAGGCGGGCAGTCGCTGCACGAGAAAGAGCTTTTCCAAAATGCCCAAGTATTTGTCCACCGTCTTGCTGTTAAGGTCGAGCTGCCCACCGGTCTGAGCTGCATTGAATAGTTGTCCGCAATGCGCAGCAGCTACGGCCAGAAGTTGAGGCAGTTGCTGCCATTGGTCGATTTGCGCCACGTCCCGCACATCGCGCTCGACGAGGGTCCGAATGTAGGCCCTGGCCCAGGCTTGCCGACGGGCCAAGGTGGGGCGCTGGCGCATTTCGGGGTAGCCGCCGGCAAGCACACGAGCCACCATGTCGTCGGGTGAAGCACGCCAGGCCGGGAGGTACAAAGCCCAGTCTTGCGCCTGAGCTCGCTGCAAAAAGTCATTCGGGCGGTTTTGCAGTTCGGACTGAGAAAGAGGCAGCAGGGTATGCAGGACCATGCGCCCTGCAAGACTGTCGGCAATTCGGGGCAGGGCCATGAGATTGGCTGAGCTGGTGAGTAAAAAGCGGCCTGGCCGGCGGTCTTGATCAATGACCAGCTTGAGCGCAAGCAGTAGTTCTGGGGCGCGCTGCACCTCGTCGATGATGGCTCTGTCCAACTGGCGGGCAAAGCCCATCGGATCTTGCCGGACAGCGGCCAGCAGGTTG
>CANHGF010000280.1 GCA_947460065.1 Comamonadaceae bacterium | reverse complement strand
TCTGGGTGGCCGAGGTTTCAAAGTTGGTCCTCAGGTCCTTGATGCGGCTCTGGTCGAGCACGTAGCTGCGGATCTGATGGCCCCAGCCCGCGTCGGTCTTGCTGTCTTCGAGCTTTTGCTGTTCGGCCTGGCGCTTGCGCAGCTCGTGGTCGTACAGGCGCGAGCGCAGGCGCTTCCAGGCCACGTCGCGGTTGCTGTGCTGCGAGCGTCCGTCTTGGCACTGCACCACGATGCCCGTGGGGATGTGGGTCAGGCGCACGGCAGAGTCGGTCTTGTTGATGTGCTGGCCGCCCGCACCCGAGGCGCGGAAGGTGTCGGTGCGCACATCGGCCGGGTTGATGTCGATCTCGATCGAGTCGTCAATCTCGGGGTAGACAAAAATCGATGCGAACGAGGTATGGCGACCGCCCGAGGAGTCAAAGGGCGACTTGCGCACCAGGCGATGCACGCCGGTTTCGGTGCGCAGCAGACCGAAGGCGTATTCGCCCTCGATCTTGATGGTCGCGCTCTTGATGCCGGCGCTGTCACCGGCCGATTCATCTTCGACCGTGGTCTTGAAGCCCTTGCGCTCGGCATAGCGCAGGTACTGGCGCAGCAGCATGCTGGCCCAGTCACAGGCCTCGGTGCCGCCAGCGCCGGCCTGGATGTCCACAAAGGCATTGAGCGGGTCCGCCTGGTTGCTGAACATTCGGCGAAACTCAAGCTTTTCCACCTCGGCGCTGACCTTGGCGGCCTCGGCTTCGATGGTGACGAGGCCCGCTTCGTCGCTGTCATCGCGCGACATCTCGAAGAGCTCGGTGTTGTCGGCGATCTCCTGGCTGAGCCTGTCGAGCACCAAGACCACGTCTTCGAGGGACTTTTTTTCCTTGCCTAGCTCTTGCGCGCGCTTGGGGTTGTCCCAGACCTTGGGGTCTTCGAGCGCAGCAATCACCTCATGCAGTTTGCGTTCCTTGGCAGGGTAGTCAAAGATACCCCCGAAGCTCTTGCACCCGCTGACCGAGGTCGTTCAAGGTGTTACCGATCAGGTTGATGCGTTCTACGTCCATGGCGATGCTCAATGTTGGAAAGGGTGGAACCCGTCCGTGCCGGCCTTAGGCTGGTGGGCAAGGTTAATCGCCGGATTTTCTCATGCCAGGAACTCTTCGATCAGCGCGGCCAGGGCCTGAGGTTGATCGTGGTGCACCATATGGCCGGCATCGGCGATGTGGGCCTGGCGTACCTGCGCGACGTTTTTCAGCCTTTGGTGGTATTCCTCCAGGGTGTACGAGCCCTTCCACCAGCCGGCCATCGACTTGCCGCCAGCCTCGACTGAGAGCACCGGCGCGCTGATGCGTTGCCAGATGTGCTGCATTTCTTCCCAGCGGTAGATATAGGCGTTCTTGAGCTTGTGCGCGGCCTGACCGAGGATCTGCCATTGGCCTTGCGCGTCCGGTTTGGCCCAATGCTGAGCCAGCCACAGTGCCTTGTCGGCCGGCAGCCGAGGGTTGGTCTTCATCAGGCGGCGGGCCACCGCATCGGCATCGGCGTAGGGACGCAGCGCGATCTGGCCGCTGTGCAGGGCTTTGAGCCCGTCCATCCACTGGGCATAGCGGCCCGGAGCTTGCGCGGGGTCGCCATTGGCCAGGCCAAAACCTTCCAGATTGACCAGCTTGCGGATGCGCTCCGGGCGCACCCCTGCGAAGCACATGCTGACATTGCCGCCCATGCTGTGGCCGACCAGGTCGATGGCCTGACCCGGTGCCAGGGCGTCTAGCAGGAAGTCCAGATCGCCCAGGTAGTCTGGGAACCAGAAGCTGTCGGTCTGTACCTCGGTCAGGCCAAAGCCGCGCCAGTCGGGGGCGATGAGTCGCCGGCCGCGCAGGAAATCTTCGGACAGGGCATCGACCATGAACTGATAGGAGGCACCCACGTCCATCCAGCCATGCACCATGACCAGGGGCGGTAACTCAGGCTGCAGCGGCCCGAAAGTCCACTGCAGCACATGGTATTGCAGGCCGCGGATAGGGACAAACGTGCTGCTGGCGGCGTGCTTTTCTTTGTACATTGCGAAGTTTCTCATTGCCGGCGAAGGCCGGCGCCAAGCCCACCATCATAAGGAGCTCTGCCGCTCATGCCGACGCCCCGCGCAGAAGGACTGCACCTGCCCGATCACCACGCCGCCTTGCATCGGGGCTTGCGCTGGCAGGTCGATGCCCATTTCAACATCGCCGAGGTCTGCGCCCGGCGCTGGGCCCGCACACAGCCTGAAGGCCTAGCCATCATCGAGCACCGGCAGGGCCAGCCCAGCCTGAGCTACACCTACGGCCAGTTGCAGCAGGCGGCCGATGCCTTGAGCCTAGCGCTGCGCCGCCTGGGCGTGCGCCGAGGCGATAGGGTGGCCATTGTGCTGCCGCAGCGTTTTGAGACGGCGGTGGCCTTCATGGCCTTGCTGCAGATGGGCGCGGTGGCCATGCCGCTGTCGGTGCTGTTTGGTCCCGAGGCGCTGGCCTTTCGGCTGCAAGACAGTGAGGCTGTGGCGGCCATTGCCGATGCGCAGTCCATGTCGGTGCTGCAGGGCCTGCAGGACAGTTGTCCGGAACTGCGCCACCTGATCGGGCTGGGCGGCTGTGGGGGTGTGGACTATGCCGCCGCCCTGGCCGCTGAGCGTGGGCGTTTTCAGGCGCTGCGCACCAAAGCCGAGGAGGCGGCGGTGCTCATCTACACCAGCGGCACCACCGGCCCGCCCAAGGGCGCGCTGATTCCGCACCGCGCCCTGATGGGTAATTTGACCGGCTTTGTCTGCAGCCAGAACTGGTTTGGCTTTGACGGGGTGCGCAACGAGAGCTCACAGGCTGTGTTTTGGTCGCCGGCCGATTGGGCCTGGACTGGCGGCCTTATGGACGCGCTGCTGCCTACGCTCTACTTCGGCCGGCCCATCGTGGCTTGCGACCAGCGTTTTGGCGCCGACATGGCCTTTGAGTTGATGCAGCAGCATGGGGTGACGCACACCTTCCTGTTCCCGACCGCGCTCAAGGCCATGATGAAAGCCTGCCCCGATCCGCGTACGACCTATCGGCTCCGGCTTGAGGCGATCATGAGTGCCGGCGAGGCAGTGGGCGATGCGGTCTATGCCTACTGCCGCGATAAGTTGGGCGTGGTGGTCAACGAGATGTTCGGCCAGACCGAGATCAACTACATCGTCGGTAACTGCGCCATGCAATGGGCGCGCAGCCCGCAGGGCCGGCCCCAGCCAGGGCGGCCGGGGCAAGCCTTAGGCTGGCCGGCTCGCCCGGGCAGCATGGGTAAGCCCTACCCGGGCCACCGGGTGGCGGTGATCGACGGGGAGGGTCAGGAGTGCCCAGTTGGGGTGTCGGGCGAGGTTGCGGTGCACCGAAGCGATGTTCATGGCCAGAGTGATCCTGTTTTCTTCCTGGGCTACTGGAAGAACGACGCTGCGACCGAGGCCAAATTCACCGGCCCCTGGTGCCGCACCGGCGATCTGGCCCGGCGCGACGCCGACGGCTACCTTTGGTACGAGGGCCGGGCCGACGATGTGTTCAAAGCGGCTGGCTACCGCATCGGGCCGGGTGAGATCGAGAACTGCCTGGTCAAGCATCCGGCGGTAGCCAATGCCGCTGTGGTACCCAAGCCCGATCGCGAGCGCGGCGCTTTGGTCAAGGCCTATGTGGTGCTCTCGCCCGACTACCTAGCCCGCCGTCCCGAAGGTCCGGACCGCAGCGCTTTTGACGACGAGGTCACCGCCGCCTTGCAAGAGCATGTGCGCTCGCTGCTGGCGCCCTATGAATATCCCAAGGAAGTGGAGTTCATCGACCAATTGCCGATGACGACCACCGGCAAGGTGCAAAGGCGGGTGCTGCGTTTGCAGGAAGAGGAACGTTTTCGCAGCAGTGCGGGTTGATAGCTTTAGCCGGCGCCCCTTACGGCCTTAACCCGCGGCTGGTGCGTCGGGCCTGGCGCAGCGGCATAAAGGAGGAGCCGAGGCGCCAGCTGAGGCGGGGGACAGCCGCGGAGGCAGGCCCGATGCGGCGGCCGCTTCCCTGGCCCTTGCACGAGTAGCCCTGGGCAAGGCCAATCTGGCAGCCTTTGATGAATCGCAGCAATTTTCAGGTCGCATCGAAGCAGGGCGCACGGGTTGGCGCTGCGCCGCTCGTGTCCCCCGCCTCGGCTAGCGCCTCGGCTCCTCCTTAACCTCGCCGCGCAGCGCCCACCCGCACGCCCT
>CANHGF010000279.1 GCA_947460065.1 Comamonadaceae bacterium | reverse complement strand
TGGTCGAGCACGACATGAGCTTCATCAAGACCATCAGCGACATCGTCACCGTGCTGTGCGACGGCTCCGTGCTGGCCCAGGGCACGCTGGAGCAGGTCCAGGCCGACGAGCGGGTGATCGAGGTCTACCTCGGTCGATGAGCAGCCCCCCACAACAGCAATTGCCCCATGCTTGAAGTTAGCAATATCCAGCAGTACTACGGCGGCTCGCACATCCTGCGCGATGTGAGCCTGAAGACCCAGATGGGCAAGGTCACGGTGCTGCTCGGCCGCAACGGCGTGGGCAAGACCACCCTGCTCAAAAGCCTGATGGGATTGATCCCGATCCGCAGTGGCTCGATCAGCTTCGCCGGCTCTGACATCAGCCGTGCCACGCCCTATGAGCGCGCCCGTGCGGGCATAGGCTATGTGCCGCAGGGCCGCGAGATCTTTGCGCGCCTGAGCGTTGAAGACAATTTGCGCATGGGCCTGGCCTACAAAAGCGCCAGCGAGCCGATACCGGCCGAACTCTTCGAGCTCTTTCCGGTGCTCAAGCAGATGCTGGGGCGCCGCGGTGGCGACCTCTCCGGCGGCCAGCAGCAACAGCTGGCCATCGCCCGGGCGCTGGCGGCCAAACCCAAGTTGCTCATCCTCGACGAGCCGACTGAGGGGATACAGCCGAGCATCATCAAGGACATAGGCCGGGTGATCCGCATGCTCGCTGACCGTGGCGACATGGCGATTTTGCTGGTCGAGCAGTACTACGATTTTGCGGAGGAGTTGGCCGACGATTACCTGGTGATGGAGCGCGGCCAGTTCATCGCCCAGGGCCTGGGCAGCCAGATGCAGGAAAACGGCGTGCGCCAATTGGTGGCGATCTGACAGCCCGGCCCGCGACGCTCGCCCCAGGCTCAGTCTGAGGGGCACCAATCACGCTGACCCGATGGGGGCAATCACGGCGCCCGAGCGCCAGAGCCCGTGCAATGCGAGGATATCGACAGTCCTCACACCCATGCATGGCCCCTCTCGCAGGCCCGTTTAAACCATGATCCTCCCAGCCTCTACCCCGCCTCTGAGCACCGCCGACCGGGTGCGCGGCGCCTTCTGGGGCATGATGATCGGCGACGCGCTGGCCATGCCGGTGCACTGGTACTACCGGCTGTCTGAGTTGCAACGCGATTACGGTGTGATTCGGGACTATCAGGCGCCCAAAGCCATCCATCCGAGCGCCATCATGTCCTTGTCGAGTACCGCCGGTGCGGGCCGGGGATCGCAGTCGGGCAATGTGGTGGGCGATGTCATCCTCAAAGGCAAAAAGCAGCATTGGGGCCCCGCCCACCGGCATTACCACCAGGGCATGCAGGCTGGTGAAAACACCCTCAACGCGCTGTGCGCCCGCCTGGTCATGCGCTCTCTGTGCCGCAAGCGGGGCCACGACACCGAAGACTTCCTGGCCGACTATGTGCAGTTCATGACCGCCGAGGGCAGCCATAACGACACCTACGCCGAGTCGTATCACCGCGACTTCTTCGCCAACTGGGCACGCGGCGTGCCCGCGCATCAGTGCGCGGGCGCGACCGGCCATGACACAGCGTCCATCGGAGGCCTGGTCGGGCTGGCCCCTGTGGTCCTGGCCATCGCCGCCCAGGGCGACGCGCAACAAGCGGTCGAAGCCAGCTTGCGACAGTTGCGCCTGACCCACAAATCTCAGCCCCTGGAGGCCTTTGCAGCGGCCTATGGCCGTTTGCTGGCACAACTGGTTTTCTCACCGCCGCCATCCCTAGGCCCGCTGCTACAAAGCCAAGCCCCAGGCCTGGGCAAAGGCTTGAGCGCCTTGCTGGGCCAGGCCCCAGATCACAAAGATGCGGCCACGCGGGTGGTCGGCGGCCTCTACAGCCCGGCCTGCTATATCGAAGACTCTTTTCCGAGCGTGCTGTATCTGGCCGCGCGCTACGCCAATGACTTTGAGGCCGCGCTGGTGGCCAACACCAATGCCGGCGGCGACAACTGCCACCGCGGCGCGGTACTCGGGGCTTTGTTGGGCGCCTGGCTGGGCTTCGAGGCCATTCCCTTGCGCTGGCGTCAGGGGCTGCTGGCCGGAGCGGCTGTGGCGCAAGAAGTCGATGACTTCATCGACACCTTTTTACCGGTTCCCTCAGACCGACACTGAGCCCCGAGCTTGCACCTCAGGGGCCCTGCCCGCCCGACCTTCATGCGCCGTTAGGCGGCTCTAGACGCGTTTAGACGCCTTTAGACGCCGCTCTCACTCGGGCTTGGCGCCGGCATACTGAACCACGGCCCGCCACCGCACAATCTCGGCCTCTACGAATTTGGCGAACTCCTGTGGGCTATTACCGGCGGGGACTGCGCCTTCGAGCTCAATGCGGCGCCTGACCTCCGGGCTTTGAATCGCAGCCCGCGCCGCATCGCTCAAGCGTTTGGCCAGCTCCGGGTTCATGCGGCCGGGAGCAAACAGGCCGAACCAGGCGCTTGATTCATACCCAGGCAGGGTCTCGTTGATGGCCTGCACCTCGGGAAAGGCGGGCAGGCGCCTGAGGCTGGTCACCCCCAGAGCGCGCAGCTTGCCGGCCTTGATGTGCGCCTGCACATTGCCGACGGCGGCGAACATCAGCTCTACCTGTCCGGCCAGCACGTCCTGCACCGCAGGGGCGGTTCCGCGATAGGGGATGTTGACGATGAACACGCCCGCCTTCATCTTGAAAGAGTCACCGGCCAGATGCAGCGAAGAGCCCAATGCACCAATCGCAAAATTCAATCGGCCGGGCTTTTCTTTGGCCACTGTCACCAGCTCTGCCACATTCTTGACCGGCAGCGAAGGATGCGCCACCAGCACGGATGGCGACGACGAGACCATGGTCAGGGGCGTGAAGTCCTTGATGGGGTCAAAAGGCAGTGAGGGATAGAGCGAGGCATTGATCGCATGGCTGGTGAAACTCATCAGCAAGGTGTTGCCATCGGCCGGCGCCTTGGCCACCGCCTCGGCCGCCAGGTTGCCGCCCACGCCCGGCTTGTTCTCGACCACCACCGTGCGGCCAAGTTGCTGACCGAGGGCCTGGGCCAGGGTGCGCGCCATCGTATCTGTGGTCCCCCCCGCAGGCGCGCCCACCAAGATCCGAACCGGCGCAGCACTGCCGCCTGGAGCTTGGGCATGGGCGGCTGAGCCCAAACCCACCAGCAGGCTGCAAAGTAGCCTGGAAAAGAACAGTTTCAAGCGCATGATTAAACCCCGTTGAGCGCCTGGCAGGCTGCGAAAACACCGAGCACTAAAACCGCCATCCCGGCTGCCACACCTGAGAGCCACTGGTTTTGCTTGGCGATGGCCAGCACGGTATGGAAGAGTTCGAGCACCGCATCGTGTGTGATCAAGCACTTGCGGCTTTTGGTGAAGTACTTAGGCACCCAGCCGCTGTTGTCCATGGGCAAGCCGATGACCCGCCGAAACAGCACCTTGCACTGGGTCTGCTCCATCGTCAGCCTGACACGTTCTGTTGCTTTAGCAATGATTCCAACTCAGCAGCAACCTCGGTCGGATTCAAGTCGGGCCTCCCAATGGAGAGCGTGGCTGTGGCGACAGAGTAGTCGAAGTAACCCAGCCGTGCCAGAGGTTTGTACTTGGAAATATCTACCATACCATCGGTTAGGATACTTTCGTCAATATGTATTCCAACAACCTTTCCTATGATCAAGTTATTCTGAATAGGAGGCTTGTCAGTGGGAAGGGTTATGCTACTGACTAAAATACACTCTAAACTTACAGGCGCTTGAGCGACGCGAGGTGGCACCACATTAATACAAGGAGCAGGCGTTACGCCAGCAACACTAAACTCATCCACATCTGAGTCGAAGTGCTCAGAACTGGCGTTCATTGCTGCGGCCAAATCAGCATTTACCAGGTTAACCACGAATTGTTGTGTCTGCAAGATATTTTGGTAAGTATCTTTGCCATCGCCATTTGGTTTGGGGCCAATGGGCGCAAACATGACCATGGGCGGAAAGTCGGCCACACTGTTAAAGTAACTAAAAGGCGCAAGATTATTAACACCTGCCGCGCTTTGTGTTGATATCCATCCGATGGGCCTAGGCACGACCAACGCTTTCCACGGGTTATAGGGTAAGCAGTGGTCACGCAGATCATTAATGAACATAAAAAAATTCTTTTAGGAAAAATGGACTCATGGGGTCTGCCACAGCTTGATCGATCCCGATGTCTCTAGGGTCGCGAGGGACT
>CANHGF010000278.1 GCA_947460065.1 Comamonadaceae bacterium | reverse complement strand
CGCGCCAGCGAGCGCCCGCCCTCGCGCTGGCCGCCGGGCACCTCGGTGAAGTCGATGTAGACCTCGTCGACACCGCGGTCCTCCATGAGAGGCGCGATCTCCAGGATGGTGTCTTTGAACAGGCGCGAATAGCGCCGTACCTCATCGAAGTCGACCGGCAGCACGATGGCCTGCGGGCACAGGCTGGCCGCCTTCATCATGCCCATGGCCGAGCCCACGCCGAATTGCCGAGCCGCATAGGTGGCGGTGGTGATCACGCCCCTTCCCACATAGTCGCGCAGCCGAGGGAAGGCCTCCACCGGTATGCGCTCGCTGGCGCCGTAGGCTTGGGCCAGCGCATCGTCGGCCGGCCGCCGGCCGCCGCCGATAACCACCGGTAGCCCTTTGAGTTGCGGGTAGCGCAGGAGCTCCACCGACGCAAAAAATGCGTCCATGTCCAAGTGGGCGATGCGGCGTGGACTCTGCGGTGGGCTCACAGGCTCAGCATAAATCAAGGCACAGGCCGGTCAGCGCCCTCTTGGGCTCGGCTTGACTTCAGAGTCAGCTGAATCTTGCAAGCCGCACCCCGTTCAATCGGCTTGCCAAGCTGGCTCAGGTGTTCTTGGAGATGGTGATGGTGGGAAACTTGGCGCTGAAGTCCTTGGCCCTGAGCGCCACCTGGACTGCCAGTTTGTGGGCAATGTCCCGATACAGCAGTGCTGCCGGGCTGTCGGGCGTGGCCACCACGGTGGGCGTGCCACTGTCGGCCTGCTGGCGGATGTCCATGGACAAGGGCAGGGCGCCGAGCCAGTCTATCCCGTACTCCTGTGCCATCTGGCGGCCGCCATCGGCGCCAAAAATATGTTCGACATGGCCGCAGGCGCTGCACACATGGACGGCCATGTTCTCGATCAGGCCGAGGATGGGGACGCCCACTTTTTCGAACATCTTGATGCCTTTTTTTGCATCGATCAGCGCGATGTCCTGCGGCGTAGTGACGATCACAGCACCGGCCAGCGGTACCTTCTGCGCCAGTGTGAGCTGGATATCGCCGGTGCCCGGCGGCATATCGACGATCAGGTAGTCCAGGTCCTGCCAGCGGGTCTGCATGATCAGCTGCTCCAGCGCTTGGCTGGCCATCGGGCCGCGCCAGACCATGGCCTGGTCGTCGCTGACCAGAAATCCTATGCTGTTGATCTGCAGCCCGTACTTGAGCTTGGGCTCCATCAGCTTGCCGTCCAGGGTTTCGGGTTTGCCGCTGGTGCCGGTCATGGTCGGCTGGCTTGGACCATAGATGTCGGCATCGAGCAGCCCGACCTTGGCGCCTTCGGCCGCCAGGGCCAGGGCCAGGTTGACAGCCGTGGTGCTTTTGCCCACCCCGCCCTTGCCCGAGGCCACGGCGATGACATTGCGCACCCCCTCCATGAGCTTGACGCCGCGCTGCACTGCATGGCTGACGATATGGCTGTGGATGTTGACCGAGACTTGGCCCACGCCCGCCACACTGCGGGCGGCACTCACCAGCTCCTGGCGCAGGGCCGGAATCAGGCTTTTGGCGGGGTAGCCCAGCTCGACTTCGAAAGACACGTCGGCGCCGACGATTTCCAGATTGCGCAGGGCCTTGCTGGAGACGAAATCCTTTTGGGTGTGGGGGTCTACCACTCGGGCCAGGGCCTCGAGCAGACTTGATTCGGATGGAGAAGGGGTGGACATGAGCGCCTCTGACGTGGGCCTGAAGTCTAGCCGTGCCAAGATGGCCCTGCCTGCGGCTCGGCTGCAGGGGTCGGGCAGACCGCAGATACTTTAATGATCGATCTGCAGAACCAGGTTGCCGCTCAAGCTGCCCTGCTCGACTTGTTCGTGCGCTTGGACGATGTCGTCCAGGTTGAGCCGCGCTGCGATGTTGTGCTGCAACACCCCGCGCTCGAGCATACGTTGCAGCACGTTGTGCGCAAGCTCACGGTCGGCCTGGGCCAGGTTGTAGACGATGAAGAACTTGAGCTGCAGATTGCGCGAGATCAGCGGGAAAAAAGGCAGCTGCATCGGCGTGACGCTGCTCCCGTAGGCCACGCACTGGCCGCCCGGCTTGAGCATCTGTACGTCGGCTTGCGCATTGGCGCCCATGTCGACTTCGATGATGCGGTCCACACCCTGGCCTGCAGTGAGTTCGGCCACCCGTTCGGCCAGGGGCTCAGATTTGTACATCACCACCTCGTCGGCACCGGCGGCGCGCGCCAGCTCCGCCTTGGCCGGTGTGCTGACCGAGGCAATCACACGCGCCGCACCCAGCTGCACCGCCATCTGTACCGCGTAGTGGCCGACGGCGCCGGCGCCGCCGGCCACCAGCACCGTCTGGCCGGTGACGCCGCCGTCCATCAGCACTGCGTGCAGGGCGGTCAGGGCCGGGATGCCCAGGCAGGCGCCGGCCGCGTCGTCCACCGCCTCAGGCAGCAGCACCGCCTGCTCCTGCGGCAGGCATATCCACTGGCAGGCCGTGCCGTGCGGCCTGCCCCAGCCGGCATTCCACAGCCAGACCCGCTCACCCACCCGTGAGGCGGCAACGCCGGCGCCGACCTGGTCGATCAGGCCCATGCCATCGCTGTGCGGTATGACGGTAGGAAAAGGCATGCCGCCGCCGCGCAAACCCTTGCGCGACTTGACATCTGAGGGGTTGACGCCCGACCACAGCAGGCGCACCCGAACTTCGCCTGGCCCCGGGCTGGGCTCGGGCCAGTGACCGAGTTTCAGCACCTCGCGGGCAGATCCCTGCTGTTGGTAGTAGGCGGCTTTCATGGGGGGTGTTCTTTCTTGATACGGGGGGGTTGAATCAGGCCGTCGGGTAGCTGCCTGGCAGGAGGATCTCGCGGTTGACCGTGTCAACCTGGGTATGGCCGCAAAAGGCCATGGTGATGTCCAGCTCCTTGTGGATGATCTCCAGAGCGCGGGTCACGCCGGCCTCGCCCATGGCGCCCAGCCCGTAGAGCATGGCGCGGCCGATGTAAGTGCCCTTGGCGCCCAGGGCCAGGGCGCGCAGCACGTCCTGCCCGCTGCGTATGCCGCCGTCCATATGCACCTCGATCTTTTGGCCGACCGCATCGACGATCGCCGGCAGGGCCTCGATGCTCGACTGCGCGCCATCGAGCTGGCGGCCGCCATGGTTGGAGACGATCAACGCGTCGGCGCCCGAAGCGGCGGCCAGCTTGGCGTCTTCCACATCCTGAATGCCTTTGAGGATGAGCTTGCCGCCCCAGCGTTTTTTGATCCACTGCACATCGTCCCAGTTGAGCGCGGGGTCGAACTGGCTGGCTGTCCATTCGGACAGGCTGCTCATGTCGGCCACGCCGCTAACGTGGCCAACGATGTTGCCAAACTGGCGCCTGGGCGTGCCCAGCATGCCCATCGCCCAACGCGGCTTGGTAGCCATGTTGAACATGTTTTTCAGGGTGAGTTTGGGCGGCGCCGACAGGCCGTTGCGAATGTCTTTATGGCGCTGCCCCAGGATCTGCAGGTCCAGGGTCAGCACCAGGGCGGCGCAGTTGGCGGCTTTGGCCCGGTCGATTAAGCGCTCAATGAAGCCGCGGTCCTTCATTACATAGAGTTGGAACCAAAAACCCTCACCGGCATGGCGGGCGACATCTTCGATCGAGCAGATGCTCATGGTCGAGAGGGTGAAGGGGATGCCGAACTTGCGCGCCGCACGCGCCGCCAGGATCTCGCCGTCGGCATGCTGCATGCCGGTCAGGCCGGTCGGCGCAATGGCCACCGGCATCGCCACCTTCTGCCCGATCATGGTGCTGGCGGTGCTGCGGCCTTCCATGTTCACCGCCACACGCTGGCGGAACTTGATTTTCTGAAAATCGCTCTCGTTGGCCCGGTAGGTGCTCTCGGTCCAGGCGCCACTGTCGGCATAGTCGTAGAACATGCGCGGCACGCGCCGCTGGGCCATTTTTCTCAGGTCTTCGATGTGGGTAATGACAGGCATGCGGATCCTTAAAGCCGATCGAAGCCCCGATGGTAGCGGCCGCCGCCCAATCGCGTGCTGAAAGCCCGAACAGCGCCCTTGAAAAAATTTCGGGCAGCGGCGCTAACGTGATTTGCCCCCGCAAGCTATGCTCGCGGCCGTGAAATCACAGCCGCTCCCCCCATGGACAGCCTGACCCAGATTGCCCTCGGTGCCAGCTTGAGTGTCGCCGTCATGGGGCGGCGCACGGCGTTCTGGAAGTCGGCCCTTTGGGGCGGTCTGGCCGGACTGCTG
>CANHGF010000277.1 GCA_947460065.1 Comamonadaceae bacterium | reverse complement strand
CTTGCCTGTAAAAACATAACTGCCGAACCTGGCCTCGATGACCTTGATCGCGACCGTCCCGTCCTTGATGTCCTGCGGCGGCAAAACCGCCTTGGCCACCCAGCCCAATGACTGATATTTTTCGGTGACCAAAGCGGCACAGGCCCGCAGGCGCTCAAAGTCGACCTCTTTATTCAGGCACGACGCCAAGGCCAGAGACAGTTGCTCACCCGTGATCAAGGTGTTGCCCTCAAACACAAATTCACGCACAGTGAACCGGCTACCGCTCAGCGGCTTTTCTGGGGCAACCGGCTTGCTACCCCTGACTGCAGGCCTGGCGGCAGGCTCACGGTCGCGCAATATCTCTTGCTGCACAGAACCAGCGTCGGGCGCAGCCGCCGCTAGAGATGCGGACAGAAGGGTGCAGGCGGAAAAAACGGAACGTGAATGTTTCAAGCGCATGGTTGCTGGGGACCTGGATGGGCATTTAGTGATTCATGTCCGCCTCCAGACGCAAGACCTTGAGCCGATCGCGGCCGATCGGGCGCCTAACTCTCGACAGAAGGAGGGCAACTTCCGCAGAGTAGCAACCGCACCCCGTCATTTGTTGCAGAATGTTGCACGCCGGAAATGTCGCCCAAACCACTTTGCGGTGCCAAAAAATCGGTCGCCGCAAAGGCCAAGCCCATTGCGCAATGAACAGCCATTGCGCTGAGTCTTACCTGCCGCGGTTCGGATTTCGACTCGACTGCCCGAGCTAAGCCCAAGACCCCGGTCTGGCGCTTATGGATTTAGCAAAGGCTGCAGCACGCGCTCACCCGCCCGGGGCGGCCGACTCTAGCGCGGCTTGGCACGACAGGCCTGCGGGACCGCGACCGCACCCATCGCCTCATGCTCAGGGCATGGGCTGCTCTCAGGCAGGCACACAGTCCAGCAGCATGGAAGCGAGCAGGTCGGGCTCGGTCACCATCACGTCGTGGCACGCCACCACCTCGACGTACTGCCAGCGCGACTGGCTTTTGGCAAAGGCCTGCGAGGCCTGCACCGACGGCAGCACCGGATCGGTACAAGCCATATAAGTGCAGGGCAGGCCGTTACCGATCGGATTTTTGATGTTCAGCGTGCTCTCGTAGAGGCTTTCCGGCTGCGGACACAGGTGACGACTCAGCCAGCCGGCATGGGGATGGTCGGCAGGCAGGCCAAAAGCCGTTGCGGGCAAAGGCGGGAAGCAGCGCACCCCCTGGTACTCGACACAACTCTTTTTGCGCTGCTCAATCACCTCGGGCGGCAAGGCGCCGTAGGGGGTCTGCCCTGGCGCTATGAGCAAGGCGTCCAGATAGACCAGATGCCGGATGCGCTCAGGCACCCGGTCAGCCACCAAGGAAACACTCAGGCCGCCAAAGCTGTGCCCGACCAGGACCACCTCCGTGAGTTCTTCTTCATACAGATGCGCCAAGATATCCTGGGCGAAGGTATCGAGCGTCAGGTCAGCCCTCAGCAAGTGGCGGCGCTCGCCCATGCCGGTATGGGTGGGACAACTGACCTGATGCCCCAGCGCACGCAAGCGCGCAGCCACGAACCTCCAGCACCAGCCGCCGTGAAAGCCACCATGAATCAACACAAAGTTCATGTCCTGCTGCCCTCGTTGGATCTGGTTTCATGATAGTTCAGCTTGTCCAGCGGGGCTGTCAATCAGGCGTCCACTGCCTGCCTGCGAGTGCTGATCAGCCCCCCTTCCCGAATTCGGATCAGGCGCTCAATTTCGAGCCGCCGCAGCAACTCGGCCCCGTCTTTCTTGCTGAAAAAGCCGGCAACGCCGGTCTGCTCGAATTGCCCGACCCGATGCGAATGATGAGCGAACGTCAAACCGGGCGCGCTCATCGGGCCAGATAGCCGCCATCGATGGGGTAGTAGGCGCCAGTGACAAACGAGGCCCGGCTGGAGGCCAGCCACAGCACCAGCTCGGCCACCTCCTCGGGCTGACCCAGGCGCCCTATCGGGTGCTGCGCGATCAGCTGCTCGCGCACCCGGGCATCGGCCTCGAAGCGGCTGATCATGGGCGTGTGGATGAAGGCCGGGCCCACGCAGTTGATGCGCAGGCCAGATGCGCTGTAGTCCAGGGTAGCTGCCTGCGTCAGTCCGACCACCCCGTGCTTGGCCGCGGTATAGGCCGGCGCGTTGGCAAACGCCACGCTGCCCAGGATCGAGGAGATGTTCACAATAGCCCCGCCCCCGGCCTGGAGCATGGCCGGGATCTGGTACTTCATGCCGAAGAACACGCCCGACAAATTAATGCTGATGACCTGGGCCCAAGCATCGAGCGGATAGTCGGCGGTTGGGGCCGACAGCCCCGCGATGCCAGCGTTGTTACAAGCCACATCCAGCCGTCCAAAGGCGGCCACCGCGCGCTCGACCAGGCGGCGCGCGTGCTCAGGCTGAGCCACATCGGCCGCCTCAAAGAGCGCCTGACCGCCGGCCGCTTCAATCAGGGCCACCGTCTGCGCGCCGCCCTCCGAAGCCAGGTCCGACACCAATACCCGCGCACCCTCACGCGCAAAGGCCAGCGCAGTCGCCCGCCCTATGCCCGAGGCCGCGCCGGTGACCAGGGCCACTTTGTTCTTGAGCATCGTTTTGACTCCTGAGCTGCCTGCCCTGCCCGCGCCTGCCGCGGTGGGTGCGTCTGCCGCCCTGGCCATGCTAGCCAGCGGTCGCGCGCGCCTGTGTCAGAAAGATCGCTCAAGCCTTGCGGGACATGGGTGCCAGCGTTGCGGGGCGCTCATCGCGCAAAGCCTAGAACCACCTTCAGCCGCCAAAAGTGAAGTGACCAAGGCCAAGCCCTCCCCGCAACTGTGCAAACGCCGCCGACAATCGGCATGCAGGTGGCCGAGTTCGAGGTGGTGTTCACCTTCAGGCAGGCCATAGACCCACGCTCTGAGCCCTGGACACGCGAGCAGGTGCTGGCCGAGGTAGGCAGCGTGATGCCCGGCATCGAAGTGCCCGACTCCCGCTTCATCGACTTCGAGCGTGCGGGCGAGGCCCAACTGATTGCCGACTGCGCCTGCTGCAACGACATGGTCCTGGGCCAGCCCCTGCCCCCGAGCGAGCGCCTGCTCGATTTGGCCAATCTGGCGGCACGAGCCCAGATGAGCGATGGCCGTGTGCTCGAAGGCCTGGGCAGCCATGTGCTGGGCGACCCGGTGCTGGCCCTGATCTGGTTCGTCGGCGAGATGAGCAGCGCTGGCCAGCGCATCGAGGCTGGGCAGTTCCTGAGCACCGGCGCCTGCGTTACGCCCATCCCGGTCGAACCCGGGCAGACGGTGCGAGCCGATTTCGGCTGGCTGGGGGCGATGAGCGTCAGATTCGTCTAACGTCGCGGCGACCCGAGAGATTGATCAACGCCCTGCCAGGGCGTTGGTGAGCGCCACATCCAAGGTCCTCTGTAAATTCAAGCCACGCAAAATACCCAGACCATTGCTGCTCACGTTGATGATGGTTTGTGTGCGCAAGAGCTGGTCGTTCAAACTGTTTTGAATCACGGTAGCCAGCATTGCGCCAACTGCATCTGACTGCAAGAAGTTACCGGGGCCGTTCTGAATCCACTGCGACTGGAGGCTGACCGGCGCCCCAGCGCCAACCTGCAGCGCAGTTGTGCCTTCAAGCGCACTGGCGATCGGCGCTTGCAAGATCGCCGCTTGCTGGGATGTCAACCGGGTGATGGGGCCCAGGTTCAAATGGGTGCTGGCAACCAAGAGATCGTTGATGTAGGTGACACGGCTGATGCCGAACGACACCATCAGCCCCTCCCCCAGGCTGAAACCTCCGCGCAATTCATCAAGCTGGCGATCACTGGCGGCCAACCACACACGGTCAGCCTGCTCCGAAGGCACAGTGTCAGCGTGCGCCTGCAAGCCAGCGCACAGGGCAGCGCAGAGCAGGCTCACCGCCTTACCCTGTGCCAGAACCCCATGAATGCGCCGTCTTGCCAGCCGGATCCAGCCGCATGCTTTTCGCATCAAAAATCTCCCGGTCCGTGCTTGGATAAGGTCACACTCGTCAGGCTAGCTCGGCTCAAACCCGTGGCCAGTGGGGACGAAGGCGCAGCGGCCCAATCGACTGCCAAATTGAAGCGGGCCGACTCCGTCCGGTTGTGCACCACCAGCAGGAGCCGATTGCGCCAGACCTCATCGAAGGCACGGCGCGACATGGCGCGGGTGCCTTTGGCCGGATCACCCATCAGCACCCGGTCGCCAGACAGCCCCTTGAT
>CANHGF010000276.1 GCA_947460065.1 Comamonadaceae bacterium | reverse complement strand
GTTCTTGCGGGCAAATTGCGGGTCGGCCACCACCGAGGCCCGCAGCATGTTGTCGGGGTGGTTGTAGCCGCGCCGAACGCCCTCGTTGATGGCGTCTTCCAGGCTGCCGCTAAAGCCGGTCAGGCGCACATCCATGCCGACCTTGATGAACACATTGACGATGCCGGTGTCCTGACAGATCGGCCGGTGGCCGGTGGCGCTCATCTTGGAGTTGGTCAGGATCTGCGCGATCGCGTCCTTGGCCGCCGCGCTTTGCTCGCGTTCGTAGGCGCGCGCCAGATGGGCGATGTAGTCGGCCGGGTGGTAGTAGCTGATGTACTGCAGGGCGGCGGCGACGGATTCGATCAGGTCGGCTTGGGTAATCTGGGTGGACATGGTGTGGAGTGTGGGTCAAATGCCTGGGGGGATTATTCCAGAGGCACCAGCGCGGCGGTCCGTCAGGGCGGGTGAGGGGTGGCCGTTCTGGGGGGTGGCGTTCGGGGGTTTCCCGCTCTCGTCAGTCGGTTGGAGTGTGCCAGAATCAAAGGGAGCTAATTGTTTTTTATAGGGAGCCGATTCATGAAATTTTCCACCTGCATTACGCCCCTGCTGACTGTGGCCGCGCTCGGCCTGGGCATCAGCGCCCAGGCTCAGAGCTTTCCTGAGCGCTCGATCACCATGATCGTGCCTTTCACCCCCGGCGGCGTCTCCGACATCACGGCCCGTCCGCTGGCCATCGGGATGACGGCCAACCTGGGCCAGACCATCGTCATTGACAACAAGGGCGGCGCCGGCGGCGCCATCGGCATGGCTGCCACGGCCAAGTCCCGGCCCGATGGCTACACCTTGATGATGGCCTTGCCCAGCCTGATCACCATTCCGATTTCAGACCGCATCAGCGGCCGCGCGGCCAGTTTCCAGCCCGACCAGTTCCGCCCCATCGCGCGCCTGACGGCCGACCCCACGGTGCTGGCGGTGCGCGCCGAGAGCAAGTGGAACACCCTGGCCGACTTCATTCGCGACGTCAAGGCCCAGCCTGGCAAGATCTCTTACAGCTCCTCCGGCATCTACGGCACCACCCATGTGGCCATGGAAATCCTGGCCAACGCCGCCGGCCTGCAAATGATCCATGTGCCTTTTGGCGGCGGTGGCCAACAGATCCAGTCTCTGCTCGCCGGTCAGGTCGACGCCACCATGCAGACCCCGGGCGCAATTGCCGCCCACATTGCATCTGGCAAGCTGCGCCTGCTGGCGGCCATGAGCCGCGACCGCGTGCCCTCCCTGCCTGACTTGCCGACCGCGCGCGAGCTCGGCTACGACGGAGAGTTCTACCTCTGGACCGGCGTGTTCGCCCCGGCGGGCACGCCCGATGCGGTGGTCACCCGTCTGCGCGCCGCCGTCAAGGCGGGCTCCACCCACCCGACCTTCACCCAGGCCATGGCCGCCCAGCGTACGCCCATCCAGTACCTGGACAGCGAGGAATTCGTCCGCTTCCTGCAGGCCGATACCCGCCGGCTGGACGCGGTGCTGACCAAGATGGGCAAGATCGAGTAAGCCTCCTTTTTTTTATTGCCGAATCAGCTGGACAAATTCATGAAGATCGTTAATTTCCAATCGTCTGCGGGACCCCGTGTCGGCGTGCTCGACGGCGAGTATGTCGTTGATGTGCTGGCGGTGCACCAGGCCCAGGCGCTGTTCAGCGGCGAAGCCTTGGCCCAGCTGGGCAATACCATCTCGGTGATTGCGCACTGGGAAAGCTTGCGTGCAGGCTTTGAACAGGCCATCGCCCGCAGCGCAGCCACGGGGGCAGGTCGGCTTGCTGTTGGTCAGGCCGGGCTGCTTGCCCCGATGATTCCCAGCACCATCTTGTGCTCGGGCAGCAACTACCTGAGCCACAACGCCGAGAAAGCCAACGCCGATACCAGCGGCAAGGAGCCGGAGTTTTTCATCAAGACCGGTGACTGCGTGGTTGGACCCGACGCGCCCATCGTGCTCGATCGAGTCCTCACCCAAAAGCTCGACGGCGAGGTCGAGCTCGCTGTGGTGATCGGCAAGCCCGGCCGCCATATTCCCAAGGACCGGGCGCTCGAGCATGTGTTCGGCTACACCATCGTCAACGACGTGACCGCGCGTGACCGCCAGGTGCGCCGTCGCCCGGACGGCAGCTACTGGTACGAATTGGGCCGCGGTAAATTCTTCGATTCCGCTGCGCCCCTGGGCCCCTGCATCACCACCGCCGACGAATTGGGCGACCCGCAAAACGTGATGGTGCGCTCCTGGGTCAATGGCGAGCTGCGCCAGATCAGCAGCACCTCGCAGATGATCTGGACGGTGGCCGAGCTGGTGCATTTCTTCTCGGTCAACGTCACCCTGCGCCCGGGCATGGTCATCATCACCGGCACGCCCAGCGGCACCGCCTGGTCCACCGACGCCGAGCTGGGCGGGCGCTGGAGCGGCACCGACGGCATGGTGCCGGCCAAGGGCTATTTGCAGGACGGCGACCGGGTGGTCTGTGAGATCGACCGGATCGGACGGCTGGAGAACGTGGTCCGCGAAAGCCGCTGAACGCCCTGAACCCCCTGAACCTCTAGCGCTAGCTCAGAGGCAGGGAGCTTCGCTTCAGTGCGTCTGACTTAGTGCGTCTGGTCTTGCTGCGCGGGGTGGCTCATCAGCCGGTCGGTCAGGGCAATGGCCAGCGCGCTGAGCAGGAAGGCCATATGGATGACGGTCTGCCACAGCAGAACCTTGGTGTCATAGTTGGCCGCGTTGATGAAGGTCTTGAGCAGGTGGATGGAGCTGATGCCAATGATGGCGGTGGCCAGCTTGACCTTGAGCACCGAGGCATTGACATGGCTGAGCCATTCGGGCTGGTCGGGGTGGCCTTCTAAATTCATGCGGCTGACAAAGGTCTCGTAGCCGCCCACGATGACCATGATCAGAAGGTTGGAGATCATGACCACGTCAATCAGCGCCAGCACCACCAGCATGATCACCGTCTCGTTGAGCGCGGTCAGCGGCGCGTCGGACTTGTATCCTATGCTGGTGACCAGGGACTGCAGCGCCGCCTGGCTGCCGAACACCGCCTCAATCAGGTGCACCAATTCCATCAGGAAGTGGTAAACATAGACGCCCTGTGCGGCGATCAGGCCCAGATACAGAGGTAGTTGCAGCCAGCGGCTGGCGAAAATCAGCCTGGACAGGGGTGGCATGCGTAGGGGGGTGGGTTTTTGAGGGTCGGACATGGCAGACTGGGCGTTGGGACCGTCAAATTGTAGGGCCTGACCCCCTGAGGACCCTGCCCGGTTCTGTGTAAGCTAAAGGCTTGCGTCAGTAGCCTGTAAGAGCCCTGCCCGACAGTTCGGTCCGCCCAATACCGCCCCTGAGGAGACAAAATCATGAGTTCGTCCGCCATCGAATCCGTGTTGGTTGAAAACCGCGTGTTCCCGCCGCCGGCTGCCGCCAGCCAGGGCGCCCGCATACCCAGCATGGCCGCCTATGAAGCCCTGTGCCGTCAGGCCGAATCTGACCCTGACGGTTTTTGGGCGCAAGCCGCCCGGGACCACCTGGTCTGGCACAAGCCTTTTACGCAGGTGCTCGACGAATCGAACAAGCCGTTTTACAAGTGGTTTGCCGACGGCCAGCTCAACGCCTCGCACAACTGCCTGGACCGCCACTTAGGCACCCCCACCGAGCACCGCAATGCCATCATTTTTGAAAGCGACGACGGCCAGGTCAGCAACGTCACTTTTGGCCAGTTGCACCAGCGGGTATGCCAGTTTGCCAATGCGCTCAAGGCCATGGGCATCCAAAAAGGCGACCGCGTTGTCATTTACATGCCCATGACCATCGAGGGCGTGGTGGCGATGCAGGCCTGCGCCCGCATCGGCGCCACCCATTCGGTGGTGTTTGGTGGCTTTTCGGCCAAGAGCTTGCAAGAGCGCATTCAAGACGCAGGCGCAGTGGCCGTCATCACCGCCAACTACCAGATGCGCGGCGGTAAGGAACTGCCCCTCAAATCCATCGTCGACGAAGCGCTGGACCTCGGCGGCTGCGACAGCATCAAGAACGTGGTGGTCTACCAGCGCACCGCCACCGCCTGCAAGATGGTCGCCGGCCGCGACCGCACCCTGGCCGAGGTCTTGCAGGGCCAGTCCAGCGACTGCCCGGCTGAAATGGTCGATGCCGAGCATCCGCTGTTCATTCTCTACACCTCCGGCTCGACCGGTAAGCCCAAGGGCGTGCAGCACAGCACGGCAGGCTATCTG
>CANHGF010000275.1 GCA_947460065.1 Comamonadaceae bacterium | reverse complement strand
CCGGAATTGAAGAAGCGCTCAATGCCTTTATGACTGAAGCTTCGGATCATGCACCAACTGTAGCGCGTGGCGCCACGCGCAGCAAAGAAGTGGCTTCATGAGCATCAGTTCGAATCCCTGTCCCCACCAAAAACAGGGGTGAACCGACCCGCATTTGCGGGCAACAGCTCGACTTAAGTCGACCCCTGCCAGCCTCGCCCCGCTGAACAAATTGCCGCCAGCCGCCAGCCTCAGCCCCAGCCGTCGCGCTGTACCCGATGGCTTGAAAAGTCGGCGCGCAGGCCCATCGCAAACTTTGTAACTAACGTTGACTAACTCTCTCACAAATGTTACAAAATGTGATGTTATTGAAAACTAACACTCTTGCGGCCAGCTGCCTGCTGGCTTGCTCTATGGCGGCGCTGCCTGCCCTGGCTGCTGAAAATGCGCCCCCGGCCTCTTCGGCTGAACTGCGATTTGCCATTTCCAGTTTCGACCTTCAGGGCAACACCTTGCTGCCCCAGGCAGAAATTGCGGCTCTGCTGGCCGGGTACACCGGCCCCTCCCGAAGCTTTGCAGACATCCGCCGCGCGGTCGATGCGCTGCAGGCGCTTTACCTCAGCCGGGGGTGGAGCACGGTGCTGGTTCAGCTGCCCGAGCAGGAGCTTGATGACCAAATCGTCAAACTGCGCGTGCTGGAGCCCCGGCTGCGCCAGGTGAGGGTCGAAGGCAACAAGCACTTCAGTGAAAGCAACGTCCGTGCGGCTCTGGTCGAATTGCGCGAAGGCGCGTCGCTGCGGATGAACCGGCTTTCCGCCAATGTGCGGATGGCCAATACCAGTCCGGCCCGACAAGTCACGGTGGGCCTGGAGGCCAGCGACGACCCGGCGCTCCTGGATGCGGTGGTCCGCGTCTCCGACCAACAGCCCTGGCGGCTGGCACTGAACGCCGATAACACGGGCACCCCCAGCACCGGGCGTACCCGGCTGAACTTTGTCTTTCAGCATGCCAACCTGGGCGACCGTGATGTGGTGGCCAGCTTTCAGTACGGCACGACGGCGCAGGAGCCGTCCAAGGTGAGCGTGCTCTCAGGCGGTGTGCGTGTGCCGCTGTATGCCCTGGGCGATTCACTCGACCTCTTCGCGACCCATTCCAATGTGGACGCCGGCAAAGTGAGCGTCGGAGCGCTGAACCTGCAGGTCAGCGGCCAGGGCACGATGCTGGGCGCCCGCTACAACCGCACGCTGGCGCCGCTGGGTCCGCTCACTTCCACTTTGATCGGTGGCGTGGACTGGCGCGCGTACAAGAACGACGTCAGCTTGGAGGGCACGCCCATCGGCGACGAGGTGCGGGTGCACCCGCTGTCACTGGGCTGGTCAGGGCTGTTGCCGCTGGCTTCGTCCGGCCAGCTGGCCTTGCAACTGACGGGTGTGCGCAATGCCCCTGGCGGCGCCAAAGGGAGCCAGGCCGATCTGGAGCGCCAGCGCAGCGGTACGCGCGGCGACTACCGACTCATTCGCTATTCGACCAACTGGAACCAAACCCTGGGCAATTGGCTGCTGCGTGCGCAGTGGGCCGGCCAAGCCAGCCAGGACGCGCTCATTGCCGCAGAGCAGTTTGGCGCAGGCGGGGCCACCACAGTGCGCGGCTTCAGGGAGCGCGAGATATCGGGCGACCAGGGCAGCACGGCCGGGGTGGAGCTGCAGTCGCCCAACCTGTGCACGGGCGACTGGGCGACCATTCAGTGCCGGGCCCTGGGCTTCCTGGACGGCGGCTCTGTCCGCAGGAACAAGGCACTGCCCGGTGAGGAGCTGCGCAGCGCCATTGCCAGTGCGGGGCTCGGTGTTCGGCTCGCGCTCGATCGACGTGCAAGCCTGTCCATAGACTGGGCCCGCGTGCTGGACCCCAGCGCCCGTGGCGCCGCCGGCGACCACCGTTTGCATGTGACGCTGTCCATCTCCCCATGAAATTGCCCAAGCCCGAGAACATGACCGTGCCCCTCTCCAGCTCACCGACACAGCGAACCAGGCCAGCTCGCCTGCCCGCTCGCCTTGCCGCCCACCTGGCCGTCTGCCTGGCTGCCATGGCTGCGGCGTTTACCTCATCTGCGCCAGCGCAGACCGTCGTCAACGGCCAGGCCAGCTTCCAGCGCAATGGCTCGGTCTACACCATCACCAACACGCCGGGCGCCATCATTGACTGGCCCAGCTTTTCCATCGCCACAGGTGAGCTGCGCCGGTTTGTGCAGCAAAGCCCACAAAGCGCGGTGCTTAACCGCATCACGGGGACGGACCCTTCGCTCATCATGGGCGCGCTCGAATCGAACGGCCGTGTGCTGCTGATCAACCCCAATGGCATTGTGTTTGGTGCGGGCGCGCGGGTCGATGTGAACGGCCTGGTGGCCTCGAGCCTGGCCCTGTCCAATGCCGACTTTCTGGCCGGGCGCCTGAATTTCAGCGCCGCGGCCGGTGCGGCCAGCGTCGTCAATGCTGGGCGTATCGTCACGCCAGCCGGCGGGCATGTGGTGCTGATCGCGCCGAACGTGGAAAACAGCGGACTCATCGAATCGCCCGGGGGCCAGGTGATTCTGGCGGCCGGCCGCAGCGTGGAGCTGACCGACAGCGCCAACCTCGCGCTGCGGGTGACGGTCAGTGCCCCCCAGGACCAGGCGCTCAACCTGGGCCAGGTGTTGGCGCAAAGCGGGCGCATTGGCATGTATGGCGCCGTGGTCGCTCAGCGTGGACTGGTCAGTGCCAACAGCGCCACCCTAGGTGCCTCGGGCAAGATTGTGCTCAGGGCCAGCGGCGACCTCAGCCTGGATGCGGCCAGCCGCACCTCGGCCCGCGGGGCTGGTACGGGCGGGGATGTCCAGCTGCTGGGACAGCGCATCAACATCGGTGATGGCGCCACGGTCGATGCCAGCGGCGCCAACGGCGGAGGCAGCGTCTTGATCGGCGGCGAGCCACGCAAGCCCCAATCAGAGCTGCCAGCAGCCGGGCAGTTGGATGTGGCGGCCAGTGCCCGCATCTCGGCCGACGCTGGCAGCAGCGGTGATGGCGGTCAGGTGCTGCTCTGGTCTGTGGGCAGGACCCGCATGCTGGGCGCCATCAGCGCCCGTGGCGGTGAGCAGTCGGGCCACGGGGGCTTTGTCGAGGTCTCAGGGCAGCGCCTGGACCTGCGCGGCACGGTGGACACGCGCGCACCCAAAGGTAAGAACGGCACCTTGCTGCTCGACCCGACCAACATCTTCATCGCCAACGACCAGACCAGCGCCACTGCGGCTGGCATGGTCGGCGCCGACGCTTCAGCCGAAAGTCTGTCTGCCAGCGGTGCAGTCAGTGATTCGCTGCTGTCGGTCGCCACTTTGGAAGCTGCGCTGGCGAACAACCACGTGGACGTAAGCACCGACAACGCTGCCGGAACTGGCAGTGGCTTCATTCGCGTGGTTGATCCGTTCATGTGGTTCAGCGGTAACAGCCTGACGCTGCGAGCCACGGCGGGCATCCAGATCAATGCAGCCATCACCTCGATTGACAGCAGCATGCCCGTCTCGAGCCCGATACTCGCGACGCTCGTCCGACCACCCGTCAGCGACCCCATGGCCTCCATGCTGGGCGGCCGGCTTGAACTTCGCACCTCGACGGGTGACATCACGCAAACCGCGCCGATTGCCGTAGACGCACTGTCGGTGCGGGCCAACACTGGCGCGGTCAAGCTCGACCATGCTGACAACAGGTTTAACCGGCTGGCCGGCTATGCCGGTGGCGCCGAAGGCTTGAACCTTGTGAGCTCCACCTCCTTGGAGATCACCAGCGTCGGAACCGAGCTGGGGCTCACCGCCCTGGGAACCGGCTCCATTCAGATCAGTGCCGGCGGCAATCTGACAGCGCTCAGCCCCGTGAGCGCGCAGGACGGCAACATCGTCCTGTCCGCTGCCGGGGCATGGAGCAATTCATCCACGCTCGAATCAATCACCGGGCGCATCACCGTCCAGAATCAGGTCCTTCGCCCGTCTCTGGCCGATTGCACGGCAGCGCCCAGCAGCACGGGCTGCTCGGCGGTTTTGCCCACGATCGCAGCCTGCCTGGCCACTCCCAGCCTTGCGGGCTGTTCCGCTGTAACGCCCACCTTGGCGCAGTGCACCGCCACACCCACACTCTCCGGCTGCTCGGCGGTCCTGCCTACGCTGTCAGCCTGCGTGGCTTCCCCCACTCTAGCGGGTTGCTCGGCAGTGCTGCCTACCTTGGCGCAGTGCACCGCCACACCCACACTCTCTG
>CANHGF010000274.1 GCA_947460065.1 Comamonadaceae bacterium | reverse complement strand
CTGGTTTTTATCTGCAGCATTGCGTCAAAGCCTGTAAAGCCGGGGTCGACCGCACCCACATACTGCCCTTTGCCACCGACGGCTCGCTGCTGCTGGAGGTCTATGTGCACGACGGCATAGGAACCATGGTGATTGACGAGAAGCTTGAGGAGTTGCGCGAGGCCACGGTCGACGATGTCGGCGGCATCTTGCAACTGATCGAGCCCTTCGAGAACGACGGCACCTTGGTCAAGCGAGACCGCACCGAGATTGAACGCGACGCGGGGCTGTACAGCGTCATCGAGCACGACGGCGTGATTTTTGGCTGCGCCGCGCTCTACCCCTACCCCGAAGCCCGCACCGCCGAAATGGCGGCGCTGACCGTCTCGCCGCAAAGCCAGAGCCAGGGCGATGGCGAGCGCATTCTCAAGCGCATCGAGCAAAGGGCCAGGGCCCAGGGCCTGAGCAGCATTTTTGTGCTCACCACGCGCACCATGCACTGGTTTCTCAAGCGCGGTTTTCAGGTGGTCGATATTGACTGGCTGCCCGAGGCACGCAAGCGCAAGTACAACATCAACCGCAAGAGCCAGGTGCTGGTCAAGCAGCTTTAGGGGCAAGGCCCGCTGCCCCGTACCCGCCCCGCCCCACCTCAGCGAGCCGGACCAAGCCGGGCCAGACCGGCCTGGGCCGATTTACTGGCGCCAGCCACGCATGCCCAGCAGCCGCGCCATCGCGTAGCCAGCCAGCAGGGACACCAGTACCGTCTGTACAGGATGCTCCTGCACCGCGCTGCGCGATGCCGACCAGGCCCTCTGAGGCAGATCAGTCAGACTACGGCCCTGACCATCCATGCGATCGACCAGACGGCCGGCACCACTGGCCAAGCGGTCCACGGCATCATGGGCCACATTGCGAGCCCGGCTGAGCGTGTCGCGGGCGGTGTCGGCCGCCGCCCAGTGCGCGGTCGCATTGGCTTGATCGCCAACCAGACCGCTGCCGGCGTGCGTGGGTGAGCTCACGCGGGCTGCGTCGCCTGAGCTGTGTGAAAAGGTCGAGTTGTCCATGCCTTGCTCCAGAAAAAAATCGGTGGATAAAAACGCCAGGCCACCCGACCCGACGCGTTCAGTCACTTTAAGCACACCCAGTGGACGCCGCGTCGGCAGCGCCAGACAAGCAGGGTAGGACGCGGCGCTTCATCTACGGGACCACCGCGCTTCATCCGCAGCTGCATCGCTGCGAGGGCGCAGCGCCCACCGCTAAGAGCAGCCATACCGACATCACCGAGCATCAGCGATCGTCCTACACCGGCGTGGCTGCGGCGCTGACACCGCGCTGCCTGCAAGCTGCCTAGATTGGAGGGCCTTAAGGAGTCCGCTCATGCCGCATATGCCTCAGCCCACCCTACCGCCACGCTGGCAGCGCCCACAGGTGCCGGGTCAGAACCAGTTGCGCGAGGTGCGCATCCCGGTGGGATCTCAATGGCTGCATGGCGATCTGGTCTTGCCGGCGCAGATGCACGGACTGGTGCTGTTTGCGCACGGCAGTGGCAGCGGCCGCCACAGTTCGCGCAACCGGCTGGTGGCCGCGGCCTTGCATCAGGCCGGCGTAGGCACCTTGCTGCTGGATTTGCTGACGTCGCAGGAAGAACAGGCCGACATGCATACTGGCGAGCACCGCTTCAACATGGCCTTGCTGACCGACCGAATACTGGCCTCCACCTTGTGGGTGCTGCAGCAACCGGGCCTTTGGGAATGGCCGTTGGGCTATTTTGGGGCCAGCACCGGCAGCGCGGCTGCACTGATCGCTGCGGCCCGGCTCGATGGCCGCATCGCGGCGGTGGTCTCGCGCGGCGGCCGCCCCGATCTAGCCGGTCAGGTGACTCTGGCCAGCGTTACCGCCCCCACGCTGCTGATCGTCGGCGGAGCCGATCGCCAGGTACTGCAGCTCAACACCGAGTCCATGGCCCATTTGCAGTGCGACAAGCGCCTGGCCATCGTGGAAGGGGCCTCCCATCTGTTTGAGGAGCCCGGCGCCCTGCAGGAGGTCTCGCGCCTGGCCTGCGAATGGTTCAGTCTGTACTTTAGGGCGCAGCTCCTCGGTCAGCCGGCCGCGAGCGTCGAGCAGCGCGCCTGGGGTGTTCATTGATGGCAGGAGGCCTCATGCGACCCTTGCGTACCGTCAACCCGCCCTACCGCGACCGCCACGATGCTGGCAAGGCGCTGGCCGAGGCCTTGGTTAGCCATGCCGGCGAAACCAATCTGCTGGTGCTGGCCCTGCCGCGCGGTGGCGTGGCGGTGGGCTATGAGGTGGCCCGGGCCCTGCACGCCCCGCTCGATATTGTGGTGGTGCGCAAGCTCGGCTTGCCCGGCCACGAGGAATACGCCATGGGCGCCATCGCCAGCGGCGGGGTGCGGGTGATGAACCCGCTACCGGGCATGACGGTCGCACCCGAGGATCTGGCCGTGGTGCTGAGCCGAGAGGAGGCGGAGTTGGTGCGACGCGAACAGCGCTATCGCGGCGCCCATTCGGCCGTCAGCCCCCGAGGGCGCCATGTGATTTTGGTCGACGACGGGCTGGCCACCGGTGCCACCATGCGCGCGGCAGCCGTTGCGGTGCGGCAGCAGCATCCTGCCCGTCTCACGGTAGCGGTGCCGGTGGGCGCGCGCGACAGCTGCGCCGAGCTCGCCGATGTGGCCGACGAGTTGGTCTGCCCCTTCATGCCCGAACCCTTTCAAGCGGTCGGCCTGTGGTACCACACCATGACTCAGGCCAGTGACGAGGAAGTCTGCCATCTCCTCAAGCTGGCACGCAGCGAGCACGCCCAAGAGCTGCGTCAGGCCCTGAAAGACCGCCGGGCTGCGGACTTGGCCATGCCGGCAGTAGCCCTGGACGTCCCGCCTGCACAAGCGCATCTGCCATGAGTTCATCGGCAGGTCCGTCCCGCACGGGTGCGGTGGCTGGCCTGGCCAGGCCGAGCGCGGCCGAAATTGTTCAGGGTCTGCGCAAACACCTGCAGCCGCTGTTTGGCCACCCCTCAGACTACGACCGTCTGCTGACAGCCATCGGGACTGCTCGCTTTGTCCTGCTGGGCGAGGCCAGCCACGGCACCCGCGAGTTCTACAAGGAACGCATCGAGATCACCCAGCGCTTGATTCTTGAGCGGCACATTGACGCGGTGGCGCTCGAGGCCGATTGGCCCGACGCTTGGCGGGTGCACCGCTATGTCAGCGGCCACAGCGACGATGGCAGCGCCACGCAGGCCTTGGGCGGCTTCGAACGCTTCCCGGCCTGGATGTGGCGCAATACCGAGGTCGCCGCCTTCGTGCAATGGCTGCGCAACCACAATCTGAGCAGCGGCTCGCAGGTCGGCATCTATGGCCTAGATCTCTACAGCCTGTTCCGCTCGATGCAGCAGGTGCTGGATTATCTGGAGCGGATCGACCCTGCCGCAGCGCAGCGGGCCCGAGCGCGTTATGCCTGTTTTGACCATGCGCGCGAGGACAGCCAGACCTATGGCTTGCGGGCCAGCAGCGGTCTGAGCCGCAGTTGCGAAGACGAGGTGGTGTCTCAGTTGAGCGATCTGATGCAGCGCAGCGTCGAGGACCAAGCGCCCTGCGACGAGCTGTTTCATGCCCGCCAAAATGCACGTTTGGTGCGCAACGCCGAGGCGTATTACCGCAGCATGTTCGGTGGCCGGGTATCGTCCTGGAATCTGCGCGATAAGCACATGATGGAGACGGTGCAGGCGCTCGAGCGTCATTTGCAGCGACCCGGCCGCCCAGCCCGTCTGGCGATCTGGGCGCACAACTCGCACCTGGGCGACGCCGAGGCCACCGATATGGCCGAGCATGGCCAGTGGAATCTGGGGCAACTGCTGCGCCAGCGTTATGGTCAGGAGGTGTTTATCGTCGGCATGAGCACCTACAGCGGCACCGTTACCGCCGCCCGCGACTGGGACGAGCCAGCGCAGCGCCGGCAGGTACGCCCGGGGTTGGCTGGCAGCTGGGAAGACCTGCTGCATCAGGCGGAGGTCGACCGCTTCATTGTGCTGCTGCGCGGCAACGAGGCGCTACAGAAATTGGCCAGCGCGGCGCGTCTGCAGCGCGCCATCGGAGTGGTTTACCGGCCGGAGACCGAGCGTCAGAGTCACTATGTGATGGCCCGTTTGGCGCAGCAGTTCGATGCGCTGCTACACATCGATCACAGCCACGCGCTCGAGCCCTTGGACAAGGGGCCGGCGTGGGTCAATGGGGAGGTGCCTGAAACCTATCCGTCAGGCCTAT
>CANHGF010000273.1 GCA_947460065.1 Comamonadaceae bacterium | reverse complement strand
GATCCATCGCTGCGAGGGCGCAGCTCCCACACCACAACCCCAGGCCGAGTGATGTGGCTAAGGGACCTCTGCCAGGTGGGAGTGCCGCCCTCGGCACGATGCGGCCTCAAGCTGAGCACTGTGCTTGTTCAATGGCCCCTTCGCTGCGAGGGCGCAGCTCCCACACCACCTCAAGCACCAGTTGGACTTTGTGGGAGCGCCGCCCTCGGCGCGATGCAGCCTTCAAACAAGCTCAGCCCTTGAGCCAAGGCCCCTTCGCTGCGAGGGCGCAGCTCCCACAGCACAACCCCAGGCCGAGCGATGGGGCTAAGGGACCTCTGCCAGGTGGGAGTGCCGCCCTCGGCGCGATGCCTTCAATCGACGAAGCGGATCGCCCCGGGCTGGGGTGCGAAGTTGTCGGGATCGAAAGCCTTGTCGCCTTGCGGATTGGCCTGGCCGGTGGCGGCGATGGCGGCAAAGTCGTGCAGTTGTCTGTCCATGAGGTGCGAGGGCACCACGTTTTGCAGGGCAGTAAACATGTTCTCCAGCCGGCCTGGAAATCTTTTGTCCCATTCGCGCAGCATGTCGCCCACCACTTGGCGCTGCAGGCCGTCCTGGCTGCCGCACAGGGTGCAGGGGATGATGGGGAACTGGCGCACCTGGGCCCAGGCAATCAGGTCTTTTTCGTTCACATAAGCCAGCGGGCGAATGACCACGTTCTTGCCATCGTCGCTGGCCAGCTTGGGCGGCATACCCTTGAGCTTGGAGGCGAAAAACATATTGAGGAACAAGGTCTGCAAGATGTCGTCGCGGTGGTGGCCCAGCGCGATCTTGGTGCAGCCCAGCTCTTCCGCCACGCGGTACAAAATGCCACGCCGCAAGCGCGAGCACAGCGAGCACATGGTTTTGCCTTCGGGGATGACACGTTTGACGATGCTGTAGGTGTCTTGCGTCTCAATGTGAAAGGGCACGCCCACGCTGGCCAGGTATTCAGGTAGCACATGGGCCGGAAAGCCCGGCTGCTTCTGGTCGAGGTTGACCGCCACCAGCTCAAAGCGCACCGGCGCGCGCTGCTGCAGCTTGAGCAGGATGTCGAGCATGGCGTAGCTGTCCTTGCCGCCGGAGACGCAGACCATGACCTTGTCGCCTTCCCCGATCATTTGGTAGTCGACGATGGCGCGGCCCACCTCGCGGCACAGGCGTTTTTCGAGCTTGTGGTTTTCGCGCTCGCTGCGCTCGGCTTGGCCGCTGGCGGGCTGCTCTGCTGCTGGCCGGCTTGCAGGCTCTGCGGGGGGGCTAAGGGCTTGCGCCTGGGCGGTTGGGCTCATCACAAAACTCACTTCATGCCAAACACTTCACAGCCCACCGCTTCGCAATCGGCATACACATCAGGCTTGGCGGTCGATACCCGCGCGGCCTGCACCTTGGGGTGGGCCAGCATGGTGCGCAGCACGTCGTCGCAGAGGGTTTCTTGCAGATGGATATGCCCAAGCGAGACCCGCTGCATGATGGCCGAGCGGATGAAGTCGTAGTCGACCACCTCCTCAAGATCATCGGCGATCGGGGTCGACTGGGCCAGAGGGATATAAAGGTCGACATTGAACAGCACCCGCTGCTCGCCGGTTTTTTCAAAGTCGTGCACGCCGATGTTGATGCGGACCTCGTAGTTGCGCAGGAACAGGCGGCGGCAGGTGGTGGCCAGCACTGCGCTGGGATCGGCATTCATGGTGTGATTCCTTTGAGCAAGTCGTCGACCACAAACATGATGTCCCTGGGCAGGGGCACCAGATGCTGGCCGTTGTCCACGCTGAGCACCGTGCCGGTGATGCTGGCGGTGCTGGCGAGAAACAGGCAGCTGCGGGCGACGTCTTGCGGGTCGGTGGGGCGGCGCAGCAGGTTGGCACTGGCTGCACGCTCGAAATTATCCCTGGTTTGCGGGCCGCTCAAATACATCAGTCCCGGCGCCACGCCGCAGACCCGCAGCCGCGGTGCCAGCGACTGCGCTTGCAGCGCCACCGCCCGCTCCAAAGCGAGCTTGGTGACGGTGTAACTGAAGTAGTCTGGGTTGAGGTTGTAGACCTTCTGGTCCAGGATGTGGATGGCGCAGCCTTCCTGGCCCTCAGGCATTTCACGTGCCATCAGGCTGGCCAGCAGCAGCGGCGCCATCAGATTGACCTGCAGTTGGTGCATCGCCTGCGCGGGCGCGAAGTCCAGCCCGGTATCCGGGAAAAAGGTGGAGGCGTTGTTAACCAGCGCATGTAGGGTGCCGGTGTAATCGTGCACCTGGGCCATGAGAGCCCGGCAGCCAGCCTCGTCGGCCAGGCGACCGTGCAGCGCATGGGCGCTGTGGCCCTGCGCGCGCAGGCTCTCAACCAGCGCCTGGGCGGCAGACTGCGACTGCTCGTAATGGCACAGCACCTGCCAGCCGGCCTGGGCAAAAACGGTGGCGATGCAGGCCCCCAGGCGATGGGCAGCCCCGGTGACCAGAACGGATTTTTGATGCATGGCTAGCCTTGATGCCCAGCGGCGACAATGACGCCGCGCAAGCCGCACAGCTCAAAGGCCGGGGCGCGCAGCGACAAAACATGCACAGTTTACCGACCCCGCCTCCGCCCGCTCTGATACAGGCCATTGCTCAGGCCAGGGGCTGGCTGCCTTTTGATGACTTTATGGCCCTGGCCCTTTATGCGCCGAACTGGGGCTATTACAGCGGCGACCGGCGCAAATTCGGCGCCATGCCGCAGTCGGGCAGCGACTTTGTGACCGCTCCTGAAATGTCGCCGCATTTCGGGCGGGCATTGGCACAGCAGTTGGCGCAGGCCCTGCGTGCTACCGGCACCTCTGAGGTGTGGGAATTTGGCGCCGGCTCGGGTGCATTGGCCGAGCAATTGCTGCGGGCCCTGGACGGGCAGGGTGTGCCCGTCTCGCGCTACGTGATCGTCGACCTGTCGGGCAGCTTGATGGCCCGCCAGCGTGAGCGGCTGGCTGCCTGGGGCGATCGGGTGCAGTGGGTGCAGGAACTGCCGGCCCAGATGGAGGCGGTGGTGGTGGGCAACGAGGTGCTCGACGCCATGCCGGTCAAGCTGCTGCAACGCAGCGGCGGTACCTGGCATGAGCGCGGGGTGGCACTGGCCGACGTGGCCCTTGGCGGCAATGCGCTGGTTTGGCAAGACCGGCCGACCGATCTGCGACCGCCGTTGGCCGTGCCCGGGGAGCACGACTACCTGACCGAAATCCATCCCCAGGCCCAGGCCTGGCTGCGTACCCTGGCCCAAAGACTGCAACGCGGCGCAGTGTTTTTGGCCGACTACGGCTTTCCCGAGCACGAGTACTACCACCCGCAGCGCCACATGGGCACGGTGATGTGCCACCAGGCCCACCTGGCCGACCCCGACCCGCTGATGCAAGTCGGTGAAAAAGACATTACCGCCCATGTCGACTTCACCGGCATTGCCGTGGCCGGCCAGGACGCGGGCTTACAGGTGCTGGGCTACACCAGCCAGGCCCACTTCCTCCTCAACTGCGGCCTGCTCGACGGCATGGTCGATGCGCCCTTAGGCGAGCGGGTCATGCTGCAAAAACTGATCAACGAACACGAAATGGGCGAACTCTTCAAAGTCATAGGCTTTGCCACCGACACCCCCGAACACCCCTACGACGGCTGGCAGGCCCTGGGCTTCGAGTCAGGCGATCGTAGTCACACCCTATAAATCCTTGCGGGACAGACCAGGCCGAAGGACTGCTCTGTCCCCAACTGACTGAGACTGCGGGACAGACCAGGCCGAAGGACTGCTCTGTCCCCAACTGATTGAGACTGCGGGACAGACCAGGCCGAAGGACTGCTCTGTCCCCAACTGATTGGAAAAAATGCTGCGCTGGATGATCGTCATCTTCCTGGCCCTGGTGGTATTGAGCTGGCTCACACCCTGGCTCAATAAACTGGGCTTCGGTCAATTGCCCGGCGACTTTCGCTTCAAGCTGTTCGGACGGCTGTGGTACTTGCCGTTTGCCAGCACCGTGCTGCTGAGCTTCATTGCAAGTCTCATTTCCATGTTGGTGTGAAGCCCCATCGCGCCGAGGCGGCGCTCCCACCTGCTTCTGCGGCCAGGCCAGTAACTATGACTATGTGGGAGCCGCGCCCTCGCGGCGATGCAGCGCTTGATAAAGCTCAGCCTCTGATTGAAGCCCCATCGCGCCGAGGCGGCGCTCCCACCTGCTTCTGCGGCCAGGCCAGTAACTATGACTATGTGGGAGCCGCGCCCTCGCGGCGATGCAGCGCTTGATAAAGCTCAG
>CANHGF010000272.1 GCA_947460065.1 Comamonadaceae bacterium | reverse complement strand
GGCTCGCTCTTCACCATGCCGCGCCAGTGCCCGATCTGCGGCTCGGCCGCAGTGCGCGAGGAGGGCGAGGCCGACTACCGCTGCACCGGCGGCATCTTCTGCCCGGCCCAGCGCAAGGAAGCGATTCTGCACTTTGCCCATCGGCGCGCGGTCGAAATCGAGGGCCTGGGCGACAAGCTGGTCGAGCAGCTGGTCGACGCCAACCTGGTGCGCAATTTGGCAGACCTGTATCGCCTGGGCTTTGCGGCTCTGGCCAGCCTCGAGCGCATGGGCGAGAAATCGGCCAACAACCTGGTCGCGGCCATCGATAAGTCCAAGCAGACCACGCTGGCGCGCTTCATCTTCGGCCTGGGCATACGCCATGTGGGCGAGGCCACAGCTAAGGAGCTGGCCCGGCATTTCGGCAAGCTTGATGCGGTGATGGACACCAGCGAAGAGCAACTGCTGGAGGTGGCCGATGTGGGGCCCGTGGTGGCGCAAAGCATACGCACCTTTTTCGCCCAGCCGCACAACCGCGAGGTGGTCGAGCAGCTGCGCGCCCTCGGGCTCGTTTGGCCCGAAGGCGAGCCAGCCGCCCGGGAGGTTCTGCCGCTTACGGGCAAGACCTTGGTCATCACCGGTACGCTCCCCAGCCTGAGCCGCGACGAGGCCAAGGACAAGATCGAGGCTGCCGGCGGCAAGGTGGCCGGCTCGGTCAGCAAGAAGACCGATTACCTGGTGGCCGGCAGTGAGGCCGGCAGCAAGCTGACCAAAGCGCAGGAACTGGGCATCACCATCCTGGACGAAGCCCAACTGATGGAGCTCCTCAATGGCAGTGCGTGAAATCTTGAAGATGGGCGATCCACGCCTGCTGCGCGTGGCCCCGCCGGTGCCGCCTGACATGCTGGACAGCGACGCGCTGCACCTGTTGGTGGCCGACCTGTTCGAGACCATGCATGCGGTCAGCGGCGCGGGCCTGGCAGCGCCGCAGATCGGGGTCGACCTGCAACTGGTGATCTTCGGTAGCGGCCAGCCCAATCCCCGCTATCCCGATGCGCCCATCGTGCCCGTGACGGTGCTGCTCAACCCGGTGATCACGCCCTTGGGCAGCGAGGAAGAAGAGGGCTGGGAAGGGTGCCTCTCCGTACCCGGCCTGCGCGGCGTGGTGCCGCGCTTTGCGCGCATCCGCTACCAGGGGCTGGACCCTTATGGCGACCCCATAGAGCGCACGGTCGACGGCTTTCATGCCCGCGTGGTGCAGCACGAATGCGACCACCTGATCGGCAAGCTCTACCCCATGCGGGTGCGGGACTTCACGAGGTTTGGGTTCACCGAGGTGCTGTTTCCGGGCTTGGACGCCGCTCAGGACGATTGAGTGCCAGCAGTCAGCGCAATCCGCACTGAGTCATCCCTAGGTTTGGTGGGGGGCCGGGTCGGCTGCCGATTTAGGGACGCATGAGGCCGCCGGCCCGGCCCCTCCCCAAACCGCTCTCACTTTCATCAAGCTTCAGGCCCGCAGCGCGTCCAGCAACTCCGTCTCAATCGCGATCTGCGCCTTGTTCTGCTGCAGTTCCGCCCCGTCGATCAGGAAGGTGTCTTCCACCCGTTCGCCCAGGGTGCTGATCTTGGCCAGCATCACGTTGATGCGGTGTCCGGCCAGCACGCGGGCGATGGAGTACAGCAGGCCGGCGCGGTCGCTGGCTGAGACGCTTAGCAGCCAGCGCTGGGCTTTTTCGTCGGGCCGCAGTTCTACCCGGGGGGCCACCGGAAAGCTCTTGACCCGCCGTGAGACCCGGCCGCGGCTGGGGTCGGGCAGGGCGCCGGGCTGGGCCAGGGTGCGGGCCAGCTCGACCTCGATCATGCCGGCCAGCTCGCGGTAATGCTCGGCCAGATCAGGGCTGACCACCTGGAAGGTGTCGATGGCAAAGCCGTTGTTGGCGGTGTGGATGCGCGCGTCGAGGATGGAAAAACCAGCTTGGTCGAAATAGCCACAAATGCGGGCGAAAAGGTCGTTTTGGTCGGGGGTGTAGACCAGCACCTGCAGGCCCTCGCCGGTCGCTGAGGCCCGGGCGCGCACCATGGGGCTGGGCTGGCCCACATGACGCGAGAGTTGGCGCGCATGCCAAGCGATGTCGGCTGCGTCGTGGCGCATGAAGTAACCGACGTCGAGCGTGTCCCACAGTGCCTTGTGCGATTCAAAGGGCTGGCTGTGCAGGGCCAGCATGGTCAGCGCTTCGCGCTTGCGCGATTCAACCTCGGCATCGGCATCGGGCGCCCGGCCGCCCAAGACCCGCAGGGTGTAGCGGTACAGGTCGGCCAGCAGCTTGCCCTTCCAGGCATTCCAGACCTTGGGGCTGGTGCCGCGGATATCGGCCACCGTCAGGAGGTAGAGCGCCGTCAGGTAGCGCTCCTTGCCCACGCGCTTGGCAAAGCTGGCGATCACGTCCGGATCGCTCAGGTCTTCCTTTTGTGCGATGCGGCTCATGGTCAGATGCTCGGCCACCAGGAACTCGATCAGGCGGGCGTCTTCGCGGGCAATGCCATGCTGGCGGCAAAAAAGGCGTACCTCGCGGCCGCCGAGCTCTGAATGGTCGCCACCCCGGCCTTTGGCGATGTCATGAAACAGGGCGGCGATGTAGAGAATCCAGGGCTTGTCCCAGCCGGCAGCCAGCTGGGAGCAGGCCGGGTATTCGTGGGAATGCTCGGCCAGAAAGAAGCGCCGTACATTGCGCAGCACCATCAGGATGTGCTGATCGACGGTGTACACGTGAAACAGGTCGTGCTGCATTTGCCCGACGATGCGGCGAAACACCCAGAGGTAGCGCCCGAGCACCGAGGTCTGGTTCATCAGCCTGATCGCGTGGGTGATGCCTTCGGGCTGCAACAGGATCTGGCGGAAGGTGTCCCGATTGACCGGGTCGCGCCTAAAGCTGCCGTCCATGGTGCTGCGTGCGTTGTAGAGCGCGCGCAGGGTGCGGGCAGAAAAGCCCTTGATGCCGGGCTCGGTTTCATAGACCAGGAAGGTCTGGAGAATGGCACGGGGATTTTTCAGGTACAGGTCGTCGCTGGCCACCTCAAGCTGACCGGCCTTGTCCCAGAAGTCATCGTTGATGCGCCGCAGCGGGTAGTCGCTCGGCGCCAGCCGCTCCTCAATGCCCAGCAGCAGAATCTGGTTGAGCTGGGCCACAGCTTTGGCCGCCCAGTAATATCGGCGCATCAGCTTTTCGCTGACCCGCATGCTGCCCCTGCGCGGCCTACCATCGGCATCGAGTTCGGCCTGATAGCCAAAGGACTGAGCCACGCTGGTTTGCAGGTCGAACACCAGGCGGTCTTCGCGGCGGCCGGCCAGCAGGTGCAGGCGCAGCCGAATCAGGCTGAGCAGGGCTTCGTTGGCCTTGATGCGGCGCACTTCAAAGCCGGTGAGCAGGCCTTGCTCGGCCATCTCGTCCCAGTTGCGGCCCAGTCCTGCCGCCCGCGCCACCCACAGGATGATCTGCAGATCGCGCAGGCCACCGGGTGACTCCTTGCAATTGGGTTCGAGCGAGTAGGGCGTGTCTTCGTATTTGGTGTGCCGCTGGCGCATCTCCAGCGTCTTGGCAACAAAAAAAGCCTGCGCATCGAGTTGCTGTGTTAGCTGCTCGAGCAGGGCCGCATATTGGCTGCGCGAGCCGGCCACGAGACGGGCTTCGAGCAGCGAGGTCTGGATGGTGATGTCGCGCGCCGCTTCTTGCAGGCATTCGCTGGAGCTACGAACGCTGGAGCCGATCTCTAGGCCGCAGTCCCAGCACAGGCTGATAAAGCCTTCCAGGCGCTGCTGCAGGCTCTGCCCGTCGGCACCGGTGGCACTGAGCTCGGCCCCTTCGGGCAGGAGCAGCAACACGTCGACGTCGGAATGGGGAAACAGCTCCCCACGGCCGTAGCCGCCCACCGCAACCAGGCTGCAGCCTGCTTCAAAGCCGGCTTGCTGCCAAAGTTGCCTCAGCGTCTGGTCGGTGTGCAGGGCCAGTTTTTGTAGCAGTTTGCGCACGCCGCGCGGCGACGCGCCGGTGCCGGCCTCGGCCAGCAGCTCGGCCTTGCCCCGCCGATAGCGCTCACGCCATTGGGCTTGTAGATCGGGATGGGCCAGCGCCATGGTGTTGGGCGTGACCGGTCTAACTCAAGCGCCGGCCAGGGCCGGTGCCGACACAAAATCGGGCACCGCTGGGCTGCCGCTTGAGACGGTGAGCACCTCATAGCCAGTGGGGGTAACCAACACCGTGTGCTCCCACTGCGCCGACAGGGAATGGTCGCGGGTGACGAT
>CANHGF010000271.1 GCA_947460065.1 Comamonadaceae bacterium | reverse complement strand
AGCGACGACCTGAGCATGGCCGGAGCGCGCCTGATCGACGGGCGCGAGGTTAGTTACACCGAAGCTGCTGTAGCGGCCCTCAATGCCGGCTGTGACCTGGTGCTGCTGTGCAATCAAAGCCTGGACGGCGGCGCTGCGGTGGACGAACTGATCGCCGGCATGAGCCAGGCCCAGCTCAAGGGCCGGTGGGAGCCGATGGAGGCCAGCGAGGATAGGCGCTTGGCGCTCCTGCCCAGCAAGCCCTCGCTCAGTTGGGACGAATTGATGCTTGAGCCTGCCTATATGCATGCGGTGGGGCTGGTGCCCTGAGCTGTTTTGGTTGTCTGGGGTCGGAGCGATGCTGGGCGGCGTTTAGCATTGCCTTGATCCAGCATCGCACTCGAGCATTCAGTGGGGGCGAGGCGGCGGCCGATTTCTATGTACCCACAGCATGAGGCCGCCGCCGCTCCCCCACTGAATGCCCCCAGGTCGCCAAAACTGGACGGGTGAACCCAGGCCTCAATCAGCCAGGCCCTTAGCCCTCGCGCCGCAGCGCCGGGAACAAGATCACATCGCGGATGCTGGGGCTGTCGGTCAATAGCATCATCATGCGGTCTATGCCCACACCGCAGCCGCCGGTTGGCGGCATGCCGTATTCCAGGGCCCGCACGAAGTCGGCATCAAAAAACATGGCCTCATCATCGCCCGCATCCTTGGCCTGGGCCTGGGCGTGAAAGCGGGCCGCCTGCTCCTGTGCGTCGTTGAGCTCTGAAAAACCGTTGCCGAATTCGCGGCCGGTGATGTAGAGCTCAAAGCGCTCGGTCACCTCGGGGCGCTGGTCGTTGGCTCGGGCCAGCGGCGAGATTTCGGTCGGGTGTTCCATGATGAAGGTGGGCTGCCAGAGCTTTTCCTCCACCGTCTCTTCGAAGTACATCACTTGCAGGCTAGCGAGGGACCGGGTGGACAGGCGGTCCTTGTCTTGCGACAGGCCCAGCTTCTTGAGGGCATGGGTCAGCCAGGCGGCGTCATCGACATTCGCGCCCGCTTCGGTGTGTTTGATGATGGCTTCGCGAATGGTCAGGCGCTCAAACGGTGCGGACAGGTCCACGGGTTTGTCGGCATAGCTCAGCTGCAGGCTGCCGCAGGCCTTTTGCGCCGCATCGCGGATCAGCTGCTCGGTGAAGTCCATCAGATCGCGGTAGTTCCACCAAGCGGCGTAGAACTCCATCATGGTGAATTCCGGGTTGTGCCGAACGCTGATGCCCTCGTTGCGGTAGCTGCGGTTGATCTCGAAGACCTTTTCGAAGCCGCCCACGATCAAGCGCTTGAGATACAGCTCGGGCGCTATGCGCAGGTACATCTCCTGATCGAGCGCGTTGTGGTGGGTGATGAAGGGCTTGGCGTTGGCACCACCGGGGATGGGGTGCAGCATCGGCGTTTCTACTTCCAGAAAACCGTGTTCGACCATGAACTGACGCATGCCGCTGACGGCTCGGCTGCGCGCCACAAAGCGCTGGCGGGCCTTCTCGTCGGTGATAAGGTCTACATAGCGCTGGCGGTACTTGAGCTCTTGGTCGGCCACGCCGTGGAATTTGTCGGGCAGGGGGCGCAGGCTCTTGGTCACCAGCCGCATGCTTTTGGCGTGGACCGACAGCTCGCCGGTCTTGGTCTTGAACAGGGTGCCGCCGGCAGCCACGATGTCGCCCAGGTCCCAATGCTTGAAGGCCTCGTGGGTGCCTTCGCCCACGCCGTCATTGCTCACATAAATCTGGATGCGACCGCCCGAGGGGCCCAGCGACGCGTCCTGGACGGTGGCAAAGCTGGCCTTGCCCATGACCCGTTTGAGCATCATGCGGCCGGCCACGCTCACCTCAATGGCTTTTTCCTGCAGCTCTTCTTTGCTCAAGCTGTCGTATTGGGCGAACAGATCGGCCGCACGGTGCTCGGGCTTGATGTCGTTGGGAAAGGCGATGCCTTGCTGGCGCAGCGCGGCGAGCTTGTCGCGGCGCTCGGCCATCAGCTGGTTGTCGTCGGGGGGGCTGTGTTCAGTGGTGGACATGGGGCCGGTCGGCACGCCCGGGGCGCGCGGTGTTGCAGGTCGCGGCCGTCGCCCCTGCAGCAGCGGGCAGGAGTTCTAGGCCAAACCGGCGATTTTACGGCTCAGGACCAGCCGCTACGCTCGAGCAGGTCGCCCACCAGTTCCAGGCGGACCAAAGGGTTGTCCAGCGCCATGAGCTGCTGCTTGACCTCGACCGGTACCGGTAGCATCTCGCACCAACGGTTAGCCACCCAGCTGCAGTCCTCAAACTGGTAGGGTGCCAGCAGCGGGATCTGTTCGGCCGGCACCTGCTGGTCCTGCAATTGCTGCAGCAACTTGCGCAGCAGTTGTACGCTGTTTTGCAGGTCCGGCGGCACAGGCACCTCGGCGTCGGCCGGCAGCAGTTCGGCGTCGGCCACCCACAGACCGTGGCGCAATTTTTCGCTGCGCTGCACTGAAAAGCGCTGCTCGCCCTGGCAGCGTATGAGCAGCAGGCCGGCCTGGGGCGAGCTCAGCTCAATGATGCGCGCCAGCGTGCCGACCCGGTTAAACCGCTCGCCGCCACTGCCGGGGTGCTGCACCTGCGAGCCTTCGGTCAGGCTGACCACGCCAAAGGGCGTGCTGCTCTGGTGACAGCGCTTGATCATGTCCAGGTAGCGCACCTCGAAGATGCGCAGCGGCAGCAGCCCCTGCGGGAACAGCACCGTGTCCAGCGGAAACAGGGGCAGCTCGAGGATGTTCATAGCAGCACTCATGGCGACATCATGCCATGCGGGCCTTAACCCACTGCCTTGCGTGGGTAGCGTCTTTGCAGGCCTGCAAACAGCAGCGCACCGACCATCAGGGCGGCGGTGGCCACCCACAGTGCCAGGTCAAAGCCGCGCGCCGGCTCGGTATGGCGCAGCAACTGGGCCACCAGCAGCGGCCCCAGCACCTGGCCCAGGCCGTAGGTGGCTGTGAGCAAGCCCATGAAGCTCGCAGCGGTGCCGCCGCGCAGGCGTCTGGCCTCCTGCATCGCAAAAAAGCTCATCGCGGTAAAGGGCAGACCCAAGGCAAAGCTGCCCAACACAAAGCCGGCCACGGTGGGGCTCAGTTGCCCCAGGCCCAGCCCGGCAGCCTGGATCAGGAAACCCATCCACAGCAGCATGCGCTTGTCCAGATGGCCGGGCAGCCGGGTCGACAGCAGTGCGCCAGTGAACACGCCGGCGCCAAACGTTGGCCAGAACAGATCGAGCCAGACTGAGCCGGGCAGGAACTGCCGGGCGATCACCGGCAGGAAGGTGGCGCTGATGATGTAGCCAAAGCCAGCCAGCCCGTAGCCCAGCACCGTCAGCGCCTGCTCGCTCAAGCGATGGCTGGGGGTTGTAGCTGCCGTGCCGGCGGTCTGCACGCGGGCCAGACGCTCGGCGTGGGCCTGCGGCCCGCCCAGGGTCGGCCAGGCCAGCGCGGTGCCCAGGATGGCCAGCAGGGCCATGGACAGCCAGGCCCAGCCGGCTGTCCAGCTGTGTGCCACCATGGGACTGACGGCCAGTCCGCTGATCACAATGCCCGCCCCCGGGCCTGCGTAAACGGCGCCGGCCCATTGAGGCCGGCCCAGGCGGCCCAGTTGCGACAAGCACCAGCCCGAGGTGTAGACGAAGACCAGTGCGCTTGCCAGTCCGGCGCCAAAGCGCAGCCAGGCCCAGCTCCAGCTCAACGGGGCTTGCATGGCCCAGGTCAGAGCGATGGTCGACAGCAGTCCTAGGCGGATCAGTTGCGCAAAGCTGGGCGCAAGCTGCCAGCCTAGGCGCGCCCACAGCCAGGGCTGCAGGGCGCAGGCCAATGCTCCGATGAGGTAGCCCAGATAATTGCTGCTGGCCAGCCAGCTCGCCTGCTGCAGGTCGACCAGTCCGCCCTGCAGCATCATCGGCATGATGGGGGTGAAGGCAAAACGTCCAAGCCCCATGGCCACCGCGAGGCACACCAGGCCGGTCAGGGCAATGCGCAGGGCCTGTCTTGCCTCGGTCGCAGCCAAGCTCAAGGTCTAAGGTCCCTGAAGCCGTCCAGACCGACCCGCCAGCGTCTGCGCAAGCTCACGGGCAGACTCCAAAGCTGATGTTCAAGCGCTGCAGATAGCGTCTGTAGGCTACGGACAGGCGGTCAACAGAGGTGTGCAGTTCGCTGCGCGCACCGATGGGCAGGCGCTTGGGCCGCTGCGATTCGAGCACCGGCTGGTCCTGGCAGAAGATGGTGTGCTGGAAGGCCGCTAAGGCCTCATCGCTGCT
>CANHGF010000270.1 GCA_947460065.1 Comamonadaceae bacterium | reverse complement strand
GATCAGCAACACGGTGCGCTGGTCACGGCGTATGCGGTCGATCAGTTCGCGCAGTTGCACTTTCTCGGTGGCGTTCATGCCGGCCGCCGGCTCGTCGAGCGCCAGCAATTGCGGGTCGGTGGCCAGGGCGCGTGCGATCTCCAGGCGCCGCTGATCGCCATAGCTCAGGGTGCGGGCCTTGTAGTCGGCATAGCGGGCAATGCCCACATACTCAAGCAGCTCATGGGCACGTTGGGCAATGGCGGCCTCCTCGGCCTTGAAGCCGGGCGTGCGCAAGATGGCGCCGAGCAGCCCCGAGTGGGTGCGCACATGGCGCCCGACCATCACGTTTTCCAGCGCGGTCATCTCGGCAAACAGGCGGATGTTCTGGAAGGTGCGGGCAATGTCGGCCTTGGCCACCTCGTGCACCGCCGTCGGCGAATAGGGCTGGCCGGCCAGCATGAAGCGGCCAGAGTCGGGGGTGTACAGGCCGGTGAGCACGTTAAAGAAGGTGGTCTTGCCCGCGCCATTGGGGCCGATCAAACCGTAGACCTGCCCGCGCTCTATGCGTATGCCCACCTCGGAGAGGGCCTGCAAGCCACCAAAACGCTTGGAAGCGCCGCTGACTTCAAGAATCGGCGTGCTCATCTCAAGCCCCTCCTTGACGCTGGGCCAGTGACTGCCCCTGCTCGGGCGCCGGCCACAGGCCGCGTGGGCGCATGAGCATGATGACTATCATGGCCAGCGCAATCAGCAGTTGGCGCAAGATGGCCGCATCGAGCCTGCCGCCGGTCATGGCCTGCAGCGGCCCGGCCACGTGCCGCAGCACCTCGGGCAAGGCAGCCAGCAGCAGCGCGCCCAAAATGACACCGGGCAGATGGCCAATGCCGCCGAGTACCACCATGGCCACGATCATGACCGACTCCATCAGGCTGAAGGACTCGGGTGAGACAAAGCCCTGGAAGGCCGCAAACATGGCGCCCGAGACGCCGCCAAAGGTGGCGCCCATGCCAAAAGCCAGCAGTTTGAGATTGCGAGTGTTGATGCCCATGGCCTTGGCCGCGATCTCGTCTTCGCGAATGGCCATCCAGGCGCGGCCGATGCGCGATTGCTCCAACCGGTGGCAGATGATCACCGACACCACCACCAGCGCGAGAAACAGATAGTAGTAGAGGCTGACCGAGTTGATGGTGATGGGCCCGACCTCCAGCGATCGGTTGAGGCTGACGCCAAAAAAGGTGATGCCGTCAATCTGGCTGATGCCCTTGGGGCCGTTGGTCAGGTTGATCGGCCGGTCCAGGTTGTTCAGGAAGACGCGGATGATCTCGCCAAAGCCCAGGGTAACAATGGCCAGGTAGTCGCCGCGCAGCTTGAGCGTGGGCGCGCCCAGCAGCACGCCAAAGACCGCTGCCAGCAAGGCCGCCAGGGGAATCACAGCCCAGATTGGCAGATGCAGCCCGTTGGGGAAAGCCGCTGCAACCAGGGGGAAGGCCTCGGCCAGATGCGGCGACGCCAGCAGGGCAAACATATACCCGCCCACCGCAAAGAAGGCCACATAACCGAGGTCAAGCAGGCCGGCGTAGCCCACCACAATGTTCAGACCCAGGGCCAGCAGCACGTACAGCAGGGCCATGTCGACAATGCGCACCCAGGCATTGCCAAAAGGCTGGAGCAGCAGAGGCAGCAACAGCAGCGCCACAGCGGCGATCACGAAACTCAGGAGGCGATGTTCTTTCATCATGCTCGGCTCCCTATCAGGCGCGGTCGGCCACACGCTCGCCCAGCAAGCCCGAGGGCCTGAGGGTGAGCACCACAATCAGCACCATGAAGGCAAAGATGTCGACATAGTGGCTGCCTAAAAAGCCGCCGGTCAGCGGGCCGATGTAACCCGCGCCTATGGACTCAATCAGGCCGAGCAAAATGCCGCCGATGACTGCGCCCTGCAAATTGCCGATGCCGCCAAAGACGGCAGCGGTAAAGGCCTTGAGCCCCGGCAGAAAACCCATGGTGTGCTGGGCGGTGCCGTAGTTGGACGCATACATCACCCCGGCAATGGCCGCCAAGACCGCGCCGATGATGAAGGTGGCCGATATCACCGTGTCGGGCTTGACCCCCATGAGCGCCGCCACCCGCGGGTTTTCAGCGGTGGCGCGCATGGCGCGGCCCAGCCGGGTGTGGTTGACGATGTACATCAGCAGGGCCAGCGAGATGGCGGTCACGGCCAGGATGCAGACCTGGGTGACGGTGATCACCGCCCCGCCCAGCTCGATGGGCGTGCTCGGCAGCAGCGTCGGGTAGGACTTGTAATTGGGCTTCCAGATCATCATGGCCAGGGTCTGCAACAAGATGGACATGCCAATCGCTGTGATCAGGGGCGCGAGCTTGGGCGAGTTGCGCAGCGGCCGGTAGGCCACTTTTTCAATCGCAAAATTGAGCGCCGCGCAGACCACACAGGCGATCAGCAAGGCGATCAGCAAAATCAGCCAGCCGGGCGTGCCGCTCATGGACTCCTGCATCCAGACGATGATGGTCCAGCTCGTCAGGGCGCCGACCATCAGCACCTCGCCGTGGGCGAAGTTGATCAGGTTGATGATGCCGTAAACCATGGTGTAGCCCAGGGCGATCAGGGCGTACATGCTGCCCAGCACCAGACCGTTGATGATCTGCTGTAGCAAGACTTCCATAGATAAGCTCTCCGGTGATGGGGGGCACGATCGGCCCTGCAGCCGGATCGGTGCGCGATTGTATGGACGCGCCAAGGCCCTGCCCGCTCAGGGCGTTTCGGGTTTACCCGTGCAGCTCGCCATAGGATGTGTGAAGAATGTTTATCCAGGCGCCATCGTCCGTGCATGCCTGCCCCCCAAGAGAGGGAATAATGCCCGGCAAAGGCCCGCCGAGCGATCGGCATCAGTGCCACGCCTACACCATGACTTTGAGCGATCCGATTTCGGCACGCCCGCCGCCTGCAGCCCCTGCCCTGGCTTGGCACCGCCATGGGGCCTGGGAATTGCTGCAGTTTGCTCTGGCCATGGCCTTGCTGGTGGTGCTGGCCTATCAGGGTGCGCAGCAGATGGCCTATCAGTGGAAATGGGAGAAGGTGCCCGGCTACCTGGTGCGGGTGATCGACGGTCAGTGGCTGGCCGGACCGCTGCTCAAAGGCCTGTACGTGACGCTACAACTGGCCTGGCAGAGCGCACTGCTGGCCCTGCTGCTGGGCGTGCTCGGCGCCTGGATGCGGGTGGCGCCTTCACGGGTCGGGCGGGCCCTGGCCTGGAGCTATGTGGAATTGATCCGCAACACCCCGCTGCTGGTGCAAATTTTGGTGTGCTACTTTATCCTGGCGCCGACCCTGGGTCTGGGGCGCGAGGCCACCGGCGTGCTGTGCCTGGCCCTCTACGAGGGTGCATTTGCCACCGAAATCATCCGGGGCGCGCTGCAGGCGGTGCCCCGGGGCCAGCGCGAGGCAGCCCTGAGTCTGGGCCTGAGCGATGCCCAGGCCGAGCGCGATATCGTCTGGCCGCAGGCCCTGCCCCTGATGCTGCCGCCGCTGGCCGGGGTGCTGGTCAACCTGGTCAAGCACTCGGCCATCGTCAGCGTGATCGCCATCTTTGATCTGACCACCCAGGCCCGCTCCATCATTGCCGACACCTTCATGGCCTTCGAGATCTGGCTGACCACCGCCGCCCTGTATTTGTGTGTGACCGTCTGCCTGTCGCTGGCCATCCATGCATTTGAGCGCAGGCTGCGGCGGCGCTAGCCGCCCGCGCACAACCGATTCCCTTGCCAACACTTTTAAAAGGAAATACGCCCATGTCGATTCGCCGCTTTTTTCTGGCCTTCGCTCTGACGCTGCTCGGCGGCCTCAGCGCCCTGAGTCCAGCCCAGGCCCAACAAGACAATCTGCTTGAGACCGTCAAAAAGCGCGGCAAGCTGCAGGTGGGTTTTTCCAGCTTCGTGCCCTGGGCCATGCGCGACAAGCAGGGCCAGTGGGTGGGTTTTGAGATCGACGTCTCCACCAAGCTCGCGCAAGACCTGGGCGTGCAGCTTGAGCTGATCCCCACGGCCTGGGACGCCATCATTCCCTCGCTGATTGCCGGCAAGTTCGACCTGATCATCGGCGGCATGACCATCACGCCAGCGCGCCAAGAGCAGATCGACTTCACCGCCGCCTACTCCACTTCAGGTCAGGGAGTGGCCGCCTCCCGGCAACTGGCGTCCCAACTCAAATGGCCCGAGGGTTACAACAGCCCCAATGTCACCTTCACCTGCCGCCGTGGCGTGGCCGGCTGCAAGACGGTCGAGGAAAAATGGCCCAAAGCCACCTTGCG
>CANHGF010000269.1 GCA_947460065.1 Comamonadaceae bacterium | reverse complement strand
GGATCGGCATGGACCGCTGTGGCAAGCAGGGCAGCGGCCAGTGAAACCATGAGACGAAGGCGCATATTCACTCCTTGAAGTAGAGGGCGGCCGGCAAGACAGCCTTGCCGAAACATGCGGAAGTAACGCAAGTTTCTTGCCATGTTACATGAAACAATTTTTTCACAGAGGACCGAAAGGTTTCGCTTGAGGCGCAGCGGCTCAAGGCTTGGCCCGCGCGAAGGCGCGCCCCATTTCATGGCGCGGCGTGCGCATTAATAGTGCGCGGGTGCCCTATGCTGGCGCAGGACGACAGGGCCACGGGGCGTGGCCAAGGACCTCAGAGCTCCTCGAGCTCGTCGTTGAGGGCCTCAATAGCCCGCAGCCGGGCGCGACCGGCTGCGCCCGCTTTTTCGATGGCCCGGGTGGTCAGCAGGTGACACACTGCAGCCACCGCAGTGTGATTGAACAGCGGGCCGGGCGCCTGCGAGTGGCAGCGAAAGTGCCAAGTCGCGCCTTCCTGGAAAGGCACGCCCTCGTCAGTGATGTAAAGCAGCCGCGCGCCCTGGCGCCGGATTTGCTCGAGCATGAGGTCCATGCGTGCCACCCGCCTGCGCAGACCCAGCACAATGACCAGATCGCGCCTGCCTACGCTGACCAGGTGCTCGCCCAACGTCTGCCCGCCCCCAGGGATCGCCACGATGTCTTCGATGACCTGCGTCAGCTGCCACTGAAGATAGCTGGCAAAGGGGTGGCTGCTGCGAAAGCCGATGACCCAGACTTTGCGCGCCCGCAGCAAAGCGCTGACCACCGCGTCGATCTTGGCATCGGAAATCGCCTCAAAGGTGGCCTCCAGATTGGCAATGCCCTGGGCCACATGCGAGGCCACATTCTGTACCGCACCGCTGTTGGCGGCGGTGCTCAGGAACAGGCGCGAGCCGGTGAGCTTTTCAGCCCGGGCATGACGGCGGGCCGCCACGTAGTTGGCATAGCCCAAGCGCTTGACAAAGCGCGAGACCGTAGCCTTGGAGACATGGGCCAGTTGGGCCAGCTCCGAACCCGAATAACTCGCAAGCTCTCCCGGGAAGTCGCAGACAAAATCACCCAGCCTGCGCTCGGCCGGATGCAGCTCAGGCAAGGCCAACCGCACACGTGCAAGAAAGGATTTTTCCTTGGCCTTGGGGTCAGTCATGACAAATCGAGCCGGGCGAGGATGGACACCGAAACCTTTCAAACATCATCGCAGGGAGCCGGATTTCAGCGGATCCGTCCGGCGTCGGACAAGCGCCGACCCCGCTGTCGCACGCATCTGAACGCGGCGCAGCGCGCTGCTCAGGCGACGCCGTGACCCTTGATGAAGGTCTCCAGGTGCTTGATGTGGTCGCCCTGCTGGCTGATGATGTCCTTGACGGTGTCTCCGATAGACACCATGCCCACCACCTTGCTCTGGCTGATCACCGGCAGGTGCCGGAAATTGCGGGCTGACATGATCTCCATGCAGTGCTGCATGGTGTCGTTGATCGACACGGTGGTCGGGTTGCGGGTCATGATGGCCGACAGCAGCGTCTGGCTCGGGTCCAGCCCGGGCAGCAGGACCTTGATGGCGCAGTCGCCCTGAGAGACCATGCCCACCAGGGCGCCATCGTCAATCACCATGACCGAGCGAATGCGGTTCGAACGCATCAACTCCAGCGCCTGGGTCACCGAATCAGAAGACGTCAGCGAGAACAGTTGTCCGGATTTTTTTTGAAGACACGCTTTGACTGTGGACATCAGATCACCTGTGAGAAAGACAAATTTAAGGGCTAGGTATCGTCATCACCGGACTTTGGCGCCCGCTGCATCTTGATGAGATTCCACCGGAGAATCACCGCAGCGATCGCCAGCAACAAAACGGCTCCGCTCTCGTAAATCAGGTTAATCGCATTGATCTCCTTGCCTTGCAGGATGATCAGGCGTGACAGCGCGGTGATGGCGATGAAAATCGGGATGGTGATCGGAATTTCCCGATTCTTGTAGAAACCGGCCACCATGCCCAGCACCTCGGCATAAATGAAGAGCAGCAGCAAATCGGTCAACTTGACCGATCTGGCAAGAATCACGTTGTACATCTCCAAGCCCACCGCGTACACGGTAAAACCGGCAATCAGCACCAGGATTGCCTTCTCGACCCCGACGATGGACTCGTAGATTTTCACAAGCAAGATTTCATTTAAATCAAGGAAATGTCTGTACGAATGTAACCCAGAGTTTATTGCGGGCCGAAAGCGCCCCGAAAGCCCCAGTCGGGTCCTCAGACTTGAGGATCTCTGAGAAGGCTACGGCCTTGGCAGCTTGGGCGGGGCCAGCAGCGCTGCCCCTCGGGGATTTTAGTGGGCAGCCACGGCCGAGCCGACAGGCTGGCCGGCATGGTCGGCCACTTTCTGCGCCAGTTGGGCGATCAGGACCTGCACATCGGCCTCCGCCGCGATGCCAGGCTGAAGGCGCAAGGCCGCGTCGCAAAACCGGTGCACCACCTCGGCCACATCGTCGGCATCCAGACTGGCCGGCTTGGCCACCGGTGAGCAGCTGACCTTCTGACCCAGGGCTTGGTAGAACACGGCCGCCAGATGGGCCGCCGCGCCATAGACGCTGCGCTGCTGCCCGCCTGAACGCACTCTCAGGGTATAGCCGTACTTGCCCTTGACACACTCGGCGGCGGCAATGTCCTTGAGCGCCAATCGGTGCACCGCGGTGCGCTGGTCGTCTTCTGAAATCACCAGATGCTGATCGGTCAGCACCCACAGCCCCCGTCCGGCACCGACCACCCTGCCGAGCACGTAGCCCAGCACCCGCTCACCCGGCTTGACATGGTCGCGCAGCTGATCCACATCCCCTTGCGCCAAGAGGCGGGCTGCGTAGGGGTTGTTGCCCTCAATCAGGAGCTCACTGAGCTCATTACCGTTTTTCAGAAAATCCAACCAAGCCATGAAATCCCCAGAAAAGTCGCGTATGTTGGGGCAAGCGCCCACTGCGCGTCTTCTATCGAAATAATGCGCCTGTCGCGCACTCGGACATTGGAGTCCGACACTGCCCCTCACAAGACACCCTTTGATCCAAGGCTTGTCAAAAGGGATCGGGGTCTGCGGCAAACGCGTAGACACCAGACATCGCCTCGCAGATACCCTTAAAGACGGAAAATGCCAGCCGCACTGCCATGGCATTAATCATTACGGTCTACAAAAAATCCGGCGATAGCGCTAAACCTGCGCCCAACATCCTGGTCAAGACTCCAGACGGTTTAGCCTGAGGGGTCGGCCAATCCACAGCGGCGGCGATTGCCAACGCAATTTACGACGCCACCGGCGCCCGCCTGCGCAGCATCCCGATCACGCCCGACAAGGTCAAGGCTGCTTTGGCCAAGACCAAAGCCTGAGACCGAGCGATCTGCCGCCCCAGCAAGCTGCCCGTGCATTTAGCCGGGCAGCTTGCCCAGCATGCGGTCGGAGATGATCTTGAGCTGTATCTCCGAGGTGCCTTCGAAAATCTTGGTCAGCCGCGCGTCGCGCCAATAGCGCTCCACCGCGTGGTGCGTGGTGTAGCCGGCGCCGCCCAGGATCTGCAGCGCCTGGCTGCACACCCGCTCCGACATCTCGGAGGCAAACAGCTTGGTCATGGCCGCTTCGGTATCGCAGCGCAGACCTAGATCGATTTGCGTGCACACATGGTAGTTAAGCTGCCGGGCCGCTTCGATCTCGGTGGCCATTTGGGCCAGCTTGAGGCGGATGGCCTGAAAGTTCGCAATCGGCTGGTCAAACTGGATGCGTTCCTGCGCGTATTTGATGGCGTCTTCCAGGGCGCCGCGCGCCAGCCCGACCGAGCGGGCGGCCGTGTGGGCGCGGTAGGTTTCCAGGCCCCGCGAAAAAGCGGCAAAAGCCCGGCCCTCCTGGCCGATAAGGGCGCTGGCCGGTACGCGGTAGCCGTCGAAAGCCAGCTCCCAGGTCTTCCAGCCGAAGTAACCGATCTTCGGGATGGGCGAGCCGGCGATGCCGGCCGGAAAGCGGCCACGCGGCTTGTCGATGATGAAGGCGCTGATGCCCTCGTGCTTGCGCGCGGGATCGATCTCGGGCGAGGTGCGCGCCAGCAGGTAAATGAAATCGGCGCCATCGGCAAAGGTACACCAGTACTTGCTGCCGGTGATGACCCATTCGTCGCCCTGGCGCCGCGCCCGGCACGACACGCTGGCCAGATCAGAGCCGGTGCCCGGCTCTGACAGGGCCAGGGCCCCGAGGTACTCACCCCGGGCCACCCGCGGCATGATGGCTGCGCGCTGCTCATCACTGAGCAGCTGTGAG
>CANHGF010000268.1 GCA_947460065.1 Comamonadaceae bacterium | reverse complement strand
ATCGCGTTGTCGATGATCTCGACCGTGTTCATCTTGCGGTAGCGGCGAAAGTTCTCGCGGATCCGGTCGAAGATCACCACCGATTCATTGACTGAGTAGCCCAGCACCGCCAGCACCGCCGCCAGCACGGCCAGCGAGAACTCCCACTGGAAGAAGGCGAAAAAGCCCAGGATGATGATGACGTCGTGCAGGTTGGCGATGATGGCGGCGACAGCGAATTTCCATTCGAAGCGAAACGCCAGGTAGATCATGATGCCCACCACCACCATGGCCAGCGCCTTCAGGCCATCGGCGGCCAGCTCATCGCCGACCTGTGGTCCGACGAACTCGGTGCGCTTGAGCACCACCGCGGCATCGCCGGCCTTGAGCGCCTGCATCACTTTTTCGCTTTGCTGCGCAGTACTTACGCCTTTTTGGGCCGGCAGGCGAATCATCACATCGCGCGCGGTGCCAAAGTTTTGCACCTGTACATCGGTAAAGCCCAGGCCCGCCACTGTGCTGCGCACCTTGTTGAGGTCGGCACTCTGGCTGTAGGACACTTCCATGAGCGTGCCGCCCGTGAACTCCACCGACAGGTGCAGCCCGCGGCTGAACAGGAAGAACACCGCCAGCGCGAAGGTGATGAAGGAGATGGCGTTGAAGGCCTTGGCATGCCGCATGAACGGGATGTCGCGGCGGATCTTGAAAAATTCCATGAGGGGCTCCGTTCAGGGCGTCGGTGTCAGCGCGTGGGTCTCAGGGTTGGGCGTCAGCACCCGGACGCCAGACAGTACCAATCGACACTGTCTTGAGTTTTTTCTGCCGGCCGTACCAAAGGTTGACCAGGCCGCGCGAGAAGAACACCGCTGAGAACATGCTGGTCAGGATGCCGATGCAGTGCACCACCGCGAAGCCGCGCACCGGGCCAGAGCCAAAAACCAGCAGCGCCAGGCCCGCAATCAAAGTGGTGATGTTGGAGTCCAAGATGGTGGCCCAGGCCCTGTCGTAGCCGGCATGGATCGCCGCCTGGGGCGCTACGCCATTGCGCAACTCTTCGCGCACACGCTCGTTGATCAGCACGTTGGAGTCAATGGCCATGCCCAGCGCCAGTGCCATGGCAGCCATGCCTGGCAGCGTGAGCGTGGCTTGCAGCATGGACAGCACCGCCACCAGCATCAAGAGGTTGACGGCCAGGGCCAGGCCCGAGATCAGGCCAAAGAGCGTGTAGTAAAGGGCCATGAAAGCCACGATCACCACAAAGCCCCAGGTCACGCTGTTAAAGCCTTTGGCGATGTTTTCGGCGCCCAGGCTGGGGCCGATGGTGCGCTCTTCAATGATGTCCATGGGGGCCGCGAGTGATCCTGCGCGCAGCAGCAGGGCCAGGTCGTTGGCTTCGACGGTGGTCATGGAGCCCGAGATCTGGAAGCGGTTGCCCAGCTCGCCCTGGATCACAGGCGCGGTCAGCACCTCGCCCTTGCCTTTTTCGAACAGCACGATGGCCATGCGTTTCTTCAGGTTCTCGCGGCTGACATCGCGCATGATGCGCCCGCCCTTGGCATCGACCGTCAGGTCGACCTTGGGCTGTTGTGACTGCGAGTCAAAGCCGGGCTGCGCGTCGGTCAGGCTCTCGCCAGTCAGCACCACCTGTTTCTTGAGGATGATGGGCCGGCCGTTACGCTCCATGAATTTTTCAGAGCTAAAGGGCACCAGGCCGCCGGCGAGCTCGGCCGCGCGGGCTTCGGCGCTCTCGTCGACCAGGCGCATTTCCAGGGTGGCGGTGCGGCCCAGGATGTCTTTGGCCTTGGCGGTGTCTTGCACGCCGGGCAGTTGCACCACGATGCGGTCCAGGCCCTGCTGTTGAATCACTGGCTCGGACACACCCAGCTCGTTGATGCGGTTGTGTAGCGTGGTGATGTTTTGCTTGAGGGCTTGCTCTTGTACCCGGCGCACGGCCTCGGGCTTGATGCTGGCTGCCAGCTTGATTTTGGCCCCGTCGGGCTCGCTGCGCGTTTGCAGGTCGGCGAACTGATCCTGCACCAGGCGCCCCACCGCTTCGGCGGTGGCGGCATCGGGCAGGCGCATTTGGATGGAGGTGCCTTCGCGCATCAGGTCTTCATAGCGCAGGCTCTTTTCGCGCAGGGCCAGGCGCAGGTCTCCGGTCAGCGAGTCGGCCCGCTTCGTCAGCGCAGCTTGCATGTCCACTTGCAGCATGAAGTGCACGCCGCCGCGCAGGTCCAGGCCCAGGTACATCGGCATGGCATGCACGCTGCGCAGCCAGGCCGGCGAGCGCGAGACCAGGTTGAGGGCGACGATGTAGGACGGGTCGGCCGCGTCAGGAATAAGTGCCTTTTGGATCGCGTCCTTGGCCTTGAGCTGGTTGTCCGGGCTGTCCAGCCGCGCGCGCACCGAGTTGCCTTCGAGCACCACGTCTTCGGCCGTGATGCCAGCCGCTTTGAGCGCCTCTTGTACCCGGCTGACGGTGCCAGCGTCGATCTTGGCCATGGCTTTGAGACTCGAGACCTGTACCGCCGGCGCTTCTCCAAAGAAGTTGGGCAGGGTGTACAGGCCCGCGATCACCAGGGTGATGGCGATCACCAGGTATTTCCAGATCGGGTAACGGTTCATGGCAGGCGTCTTCGCAAAGGGTCAGCTCGGCGTGCGGGCCGGGCGAAAAGGGGCGGCAGGCCGGGGCAAAGTCCCCGGACTGACTTACTTCATCGTGCCCTTGGGCATCACCTGCACCACCGAGGCGCGCTGCATCTGCACTTCCACGCCCTGGGCCAGCTCGATACTGATGAAGCCTTCACCGATCTTGCTGACGCGGCCCAGCAGGCCGCCCGCGGTGACCACCTCGTCGCCCTTGGCCAGCGCATCAATCATGGCGCGGTGCTCTTTTTGCTTTTTCATCTGCGGGCGGATCATGACGAAGTACAGCACCACAAACATCAGCAGCAGCGGCAACATGCTGGCCAGCGAAGACATCATGTCGCCACCGGCGGCAGGGGCGGGGGCGGTCTGGGCAAAGGCGGAAGAGATGAACACGAAAGCAACTCCAGGGGATTGTTGGGCCCTGGCCGGGTAGGGCGCAGGTACACGCAAGAGGCGGCTTCAGGGCAGGAAGCGGCGATTGTATGCGTCACACCCGGTCGCAGGCCCCCGCTGGGGCGGCTCAAGCCTGCTGGTCGAAGGGGCTCATCGGCCTACGGGTTTGCCCGGGGTTCCGGCTCAGCTTGCGGCGGCTCGGCCTGCTTAACGCGGCCACAAAACCCACAACTGCAGCCCTTGCTTGACCTTGCTGGCCAGCTCGCCGGCCTGTGGCCCGGTGCCGGCGAAGTAGTCGGCGCGCACCGCGCCCACGATGGCGCTGCCGGTGTCTTGCGCCATCACCAGGCGCTGCACAGCGAGGGCCGGCCCGTTCGAGGCCAGCCAGACCGGGGTGCCGTAGGGGATGCTGCCGGGATCGACCGCGATCGAGCGGCCGGCGCTCAGTGGCACGCCCTGCGCACCGCGCGGGCCTTCGTCCGGGTTGGCGATGGTCTCCTCCCGGAAAAAAATGTAACGCGGATTGCTCCACAGCAACTGGTTCAGGCGCTGTGGGTTTTGCGCGGCCCAGTCCTTGGTGGCCTCGGGCCAGGGGTTGATGCGCTGTACGCCCTGCTCCAGCAGCCATTGGTTGATGCTGCGGTAGGGCTGTTCGTTGGAGCCGGCAAAAGCCACCCGCACCTGGCGCTGGCTGCCGTCGGCCTCGGTCAGCAGCAGCCGGCCTGAGCCCTGGATGTGCAGCAGCATGGCGTCGATCGGATCGCTCAGCCAGGCTATCTCGCGCGCGCTCAGCGCGGCCCTGGCTGGCTCCAGCGTGTCGATCTCCTGCCGGGTGTACCAGGGTTTACGGCTGGCCAGATCGGCCGGCGGCCGGTACAGCGCGACGCCGTGGCTGGCGCTGCGCTGTCGGCGTGCCATCAGCACGGGCTCGAAATAGCTGGTGAGCAATCCCACACTGTCGCCGCTGCGGTCTTGAACGCGATAGGGGCGCAGGCGCTCCATCATCCAACGGCGTTGCTCGCCCGGTTCGGCATGGGCGAGCTGACGGATTTCGGGGCAAAGGGCTGCAAAGGCCGGGTGCGGCCGCAGGCAGCTGCGCAGCTGGGCCGGCCAGGCCTGATCGAGCCTGTCTTGCTCCCAGCCGGGCAGGTCGGACCAGGCAGCAGGCACCCAGCGGCTTTTGGGTCGCAGCAGCGCGTCGCCGGTCTGGGTGGGCGCTGCCAGGGGCGCGGGCGTTGCCTGCGGCATCGGCATCGGCGTGGGCGTGGGCGTGGGCGTGGGCGTGGGCGTGGGCGTGGGCGTGGGCGT
>CANHGF010000267.1 GCA_947460065.1 Comamonadaceae bacterium | reverse complement strand
TTTACCCGTCTACGCCAGCCAGGCCTCAGCTCCAGGCGGGCCTCAGTCGGACTTTTTCTTTAGCTGGGCCAGCGCGGCGAAGGGATGGGGCTTGTCGGCAAGTTCCTCGACCGGATCGCTGAAGCCGGGCACCGGAGGCTGGGGGCAGCTCTCATGCATAGGAACCAGCGGCAGGTCCAAGAGCAATTCGTCTTCTAGGAGTTCGAGCAGGTCAAACAGGGGCTCAAACACCAGCAAGTCCTCCGGGCTGTCGTCATCCTCGGCCTGCGCGACTTCCTCGCTTTCCACGAAGCGGAACCAGCGATCGACCTCCAGGGACTGCTCGGCCGGCTTGAGGCAGCGCTGACAGCTCAAAGGCAGCCGGGCCTGAGCCAGCAAATGCAGCCACAGTTGCGGCGGCCCGCCCGTCTGCTCACGCTGCTGAACCTGAGCCTGCCACTGGATGGGCGGCGCAGGCGGGCCCGACAGATCCAGATCAGCTCGCAGACGCGGCAATTCCAGAACATCGGTGCAGCCCGAGGCTGCTTCCCCGGTCTGGGCCCAGACCATCAGATTGAGTTTGCGGGGTGTCGATTCTGCAGACATGCGCAGCAGTGTAAGAGAATCAAGGCCATGAACCTGAGCTCATCGGCCGGATTGGGCCGCATCGACCGCACCCTGATCCTGGCCTCAACCTCCCGCTACCGCCGCGAGCTGCTCGAACGCTTGCGCATTCCCTTCAAGGCACTACCCCCCGGGGTCGACGAAGCCCCATTGCCAGGCGAAGCACCGGCAGCGCTGGCTCGCCGACTGGCATTGGCCAAAGCGCAGGCGGTAGCCAGGCTACACCCGCAGGCCGTGGTCATCGGCTCGGACCAGGTCGCCGATCTGGACGGTCACAGCCTGGGCAAACCTGGGACCCACGACAAGGCTGTGGTTCAGCTGCGCCGCATGCGCGGGCGCAGCATAGTTTTTCAGACCGCCGTGGCCGTGGTTTGCCAAGCTCAGGGCTTTGCCGATGAGCGCCTGGCTGAGGTGCGGGTGAGATTTCGGGATCTGAGCGATACCGAGATTGAAAACTACCTGCATGCCGAGCAGCCCTATGACTGCGCCGGCAGCGCCAAGAGCGAAGGCCTGGGCATTGCCCTGCTGCAGTCGATAGACAGCGACGACCCGACCGCGCTGATCGGCCTGCCTCTGATCCGCACCTGCGAGCTGCTGCGCGCCGCTGGCATTGAGCTGCTGGCCGCATGAGCCTGGGCACGCTCTACTTGGTACCGGCACCGCTGGACTTTGGCTGCGAGGAGCTGACGCCGCTGACCGAGGTCATGCCCGAGGGCACGCTGGTGCTTGCAGCCCGGCTACAGCACTGGATCAGCGAGAACGCACGCAGCACCCGCGCCTACCTCAAACGGATCGCGCAGGCACACCCACTGGCCCTGCCGCTGCAGCAATTGCAGATTCAGGAACTGCCGCGCCAGGTGCACAAGCAGGGCGATCATGACGGTCAATTCGACGCCCGCGGCCTGCTGGCGCCCGCCCTGACGGGCCAGGACATCGGCCTGGTCTGCGAGGCGGGGATGCCCGCCATCGCCGACCCCGGCTCCTCGGTGGTGCGTGCGGCCCATGGCCTGGGCCTGCGCGTCTTGCCGCTGGCCGGGCCTATGAGCCTGGTGCTGGCGCTGGCAGCCAGCGGCCTCAATGGCCAGAATTTCGCCTTCGTCGGCTACTTGCCGCAAGACGCCGCCGAGCGCAGTCAGCGCCTGCGCGCCCTGCAAGCGCTGGTGCTCAAGACCGGACAGACTCAGCTGTTCATCGAGACGCCCTACCGCAATGCCGCCTTGTATGCGGCGCTGCTGCAGGCGCTGCAAGGCAACACCCGCCTGGCCCTGAGCTGCGGCCTGACGCTGGCCGGCGGCTGGAGCCGCTGCCTGAGCGTGCAAGAGTGGAAAAAGCAGCAGCCGCCGACTTTGGCTGCGCCGACGGTATTTGCGATCGGGCGCTAACAGGGACTGGGCTTAGCGCAAGCTCGGCCCCGAATGCACAGCGCGCAGCATCACTTCACCGACCGCAGCGCCAAAGCGCTTGGCCAGTCGCTCGGCCACGTTCTCGCGCTGGGTGTAATCAATGATGTCCTCGGCCTTGACGATTTCGCGCGCCACGAACTCCAGACTACCTAGGCGGTCGGCCAAGCCCTGGTCGACCGCCTGCTGGCCGCTCCAGAACAAGCCGGAGAAGGTTTCACTGTCTTCCTTGAGTCTGTCACCACGGCCAGCTTTGACCGCCGCAATGAACTGCTGGTGGATCTGATCGAGCATGCGCTGGGCATAGGCACGTTGTCGATCACCCATGGGGCTAAAGGGGTCGAGCAGGCCCTTGTTTTCGCCGGCGGTCAGCAGGCGCCGCTCCACACCAAGCTTATTCATGAGGCCGGTAAAACCGAAACCATCCATGAGCACGCCAATGCTGCCCACGATACTGGCCTTATCGACAAAAATCTGGTCGGCCGCCACCGCGATGTAGTAGGCGGCCGAGGCGCAGGTCTCTTCGACCACCGCATACACCGGTTTGTTGTGTTTGGCCTTGAGCCTGAGGATCTCGTCATTGATCATGCCCGCCTGCACCGGACTGCCGCCCGGCGAATTGATGAGCAGCACCACCGCCCGAGCCGCCTCATCTTCAAAGGCAGCCCGCAGCGAGACGGTCACCGCCTCGGCGCTGGCCGGCGACCCCGCTGCGATTTCGCCAAGGACTGACACCATGGCGGTGTGGGGCGAGGACACAGCAGTGGGCGTGGCACTGCGCGAGAGCAGCACCCAGGCCAGCACCACCAAAAACAGCAGCCAGCCCAGCCGCAGGCCATTGCGCCAGCGGCGCGCCTGCTTTTGCTCATGAAGCGTGGCAAAGGCCAGCTTTTCCAGCGTGGCGCGCTCCCATTCAGGCCCGGACTGCGCCTGCGCGCCGCTGGCCGCCCGGGGCAAAGCCTGGCCCGGCTCGGCACTGGCTGGAGAGACGCCTTCCGGCGAGCTATAGGGGTCTTGCATGTCTGTGGCGCCGTGTTCGATAGAAGTACAAGAGATTAGAACTCAAGGGGTCGAGCGATGTAGGTGGGGTGCCAAAAGACCACGCCCTGGACCTCGGAAACCGAGATACGAATCAGCCCCCCCTTGCAGGGCCCGCCCGCGCAGGCGCCCGTATCGGGCCGGTAAGCTGCGCCGTGGCTGGCGCAAAGCAGCCAACGACCGCTGTCGTCAAAGAAGCGGTCAACCTGCCAGTCCATCTCCATCGCCACATGGCTGCAGCGGTTGAGATAAGCCTGCACCTGGCCCTCAAAACGAATGACAAAGGCGCGGCAGGTCTGCCCGCCGTACACCAGATCAAAGGAAACGGCTCGCCCCGCCTCGAGCAGATCGACGCTCTGGCAAACGGCCACAGGCGCTTGATCAGACACCGCGGGCGCTCCCTCAGGCATGGGCCAGCAGCCAACGCTGCAGTTCAGCGACCGAGTGCAGCACCGCACGCGGACGCAGGGCTTCGAAAGCCTGCGGCTCATGAGCACCGTAGCTGACGCCTAGGCTGGCGCAGCCCGCGTTCAAGGCCATCTGAAGGTCGTGGGTGGTATCGCCGATCATCAAAGTGCGCTCGGGCGAGGTACCGAATTCGGCCATCAACTCCATGAGCATCAGGGGATGGGGCTTGCCTGCGGTTTCGTCGGCCGTGCGCGAGCCATGAAAGCGCCCCTGCAACTCCACGGTGTGCAGCGCCTCGTCCAGACCACGGCGTGACTTGCCGGTGGCCACCGCCAGCAGATGGCCGCGCTCGCGCAAAGACTCCAGCATGGGCAAAACGCCTTCAAACAGGCTGATGCGGTTTTGCTCGCGCACATAGTGGTGCTGGTAACGCTCGCCCAGCTGGGTATAGCGCTCGCGCGGCACATCGGGCGCGGCATGGGCCAGCGCCTGCATGAGACCCAGACCGATCACATAGGCGGCATCCTGGTCGCTGGGAACAGTTCCACCCACATCACGCACCGCAGCCTGTATGCACTTGACGATCAGGGCGGTCGAATCAAACAAGGTGCCGTCCCAATCGAAGGCAATCAGGTCAAAGTGGAGGGCTGGCATGGTCTATGAATTGTTGTAGTTCGGCCGGCAACGCGGCCTGCAGGGCGATGCGTTTGCGGTCGACGGGATGGTTGAATTGCAGCTGCCAAGCGTGCAGGAACATGCGCGAAAGCATGGCCTGACCCGGCATTTTTTGCAAGCGCCGATTGAGCTCAAAGTCGCCGTATTTGTCGTCGCCGACGATGGGATGGCCAGCGCCCGCCAGATGCACCCGGATCTGGTGGGTGCGGCCGGTG
>CANHGF010000266.1 GCA_947460065.1 Comamonadaceae bacterium | reverse complement strand
GGTGTCGCTGTTTGGCGGTGATCCTGGCCTCTTCCTTCTTAAGCTTGGAGTCAATCGCATTTTGACGCGGCGCGCGCTCGGCCTCGACCAGGTTTTGAGCCAGGGACTTGGTGTCGATGCCAGAGCCGGCGCCGAGGGCGTTGACGAAGTTGACGCTACTGGTGGCCATATGGAACTTTTATCGGACCCCGATCAGTCCTTGTATCGGCTCGACGCTAAAAAACTTAAGGACCCACATCTCAAGACTCAGCGCAGGTATTGAAACAAGGACATCTGCGAGATCTTGGAAAAGCTGCTTTGCGCGGCCTCCAGGGACATCATTTGCTTGTTCATGTCGGCAATGGCCTTGGCATAGTCCAGATCCTGCACGCTTGAAAGCGTTTGCCTGAGAGTGATCAGGGTGTCTTCCGTGCTGAAGCCTTGGTGGTCCAAGATGGCCATGTCGGTACCGATATTGGCTTGGGCCAGATTCAGGCCTTCGAGCATCTGGTCAACCTCGCCATTGGCCCGCTGCATTTTTGGGTTGTCTGAGGTCTGGACCGCTTCAATGATGCCGTCGAAGGCTTCAAAAAAACCCACCCCCTGGCTTTGACCCAAAGCGTCGGTGCGCAGTACGCGCGCAAAGACCTCGGAGCCAGGTCGGTTGACCGGCAGTGAGCGCTGGTCGCCGATCATCACCTCCATCCGGGTTTGGTCGCCTTGATAAATCGGCGAAGCCAAGGGGTCGTCGGCCGGTGGATCGAACGGCGGCTGCCCTACCCGGCTGCCCGCAAACAGGTAGTTGCCGTTGGTGTCCTGGCTATTGGCCAGACTCAACATTTGTTGGCGTATGCCCTTGAGCTCGGTGGCAATGGCCATACGGTCGGGCGCGCTGGTGGTATCGCTGCTGGCCTGCACCACCAGCTCTTTAGCCCGGTACATCAGCGTGGTCGAGTTGGAGACGGCGCCCTCTTCGGTTTCAAAGCGGGCCTTGATCAGGTTCATATTGCCCAGGTAGTTGTCATAACGGGCCTGCAGCGAGTTGAGCCTGGCAATGGTGGCCACCTGGTTGGGCGCGTCACTGGGCTTGACCACCTGTTTGCCGGTGGCCAGCTGATCCTGCGACTTGACCAATTGCTCCTGGACCGCACTCATGCGGTCGGAAGCCCGGTTAAACAGAAGAGAGGTGGAAATTTTCATGAAAGTCTCTCCGATCAGGCGATCTGCAGCACCGCATCAAACAACTGCGACGCCGTCTGCATCACCTTGGCCGAGGCCTGGTAGGCTTGCTGGAAGCGAATCAGATTGGCAGCCTCTTCGTCCAGGTTGACGCCTGAGACCTTGTCGCGCGCCTCGGCGGCCTGGTCGCGCACCACCGTCAGTGCTTCCTGCGCAATGACCGCCTGGCGCGAGATATTGCCCATCTCATTGACGTGATCTATATAGGCCGCGCCTATGGTCTTGCTGCCGCCCACCATCTTGAGGCTTTCCAGGCCGGCCAGGGCACGCATGTTGTCGTTGTTGCCGGCGCCGTCCTTGTTGCCGTCGAGCAGGAAGCGGTCGCCGATCTTGGGCACATTGCTCAGGCTAATGGCCAGACCCCTGAACACAATGCCGCCGCCGGGCTGCTCGGCGCTGAGCAAATTGGGGTTGAGCTCACGCTCAGCCATCACGGTATCGGTGGTCTTGTCGGTGATGCGGTAGCGCAGCATGCCCGCCGAGCCGCCCGCGATGATCTCGACTTCCATGGGCTGCGCACGCAGCGAAGGCGCCAGCGCAGCAGGCTGGCCGGCAAAAGCGGCCGAGACCTTGGCCCGGCTGCCTGCGGTGTCGCTGGCAAACACCACCACATCGTCGGCCACCGTACCGCGCAAATAGGCCGCGGTACGTATGCCCAGCTTGGCCAAGTCGCTCGGCGTTCCCGAGCCAAAGCCAAATTCGAGGGAGGTAGCGCCCTGGGCGTTGACCAGCGCACGGGTGATTTCAATCTGGCCGCCGTAGCTCTTGGCCTCGATGCCCAGCGCGTTGTTGCCCGACGAGGGGCCGATGGCAATGGGCTGGCCCTCTTGGCCGCCAATATTGCTCAGCACCAGCTCACCCTCGGGCGAGACCTGGGCCTGCACCTGGGTTTGCGAGCTGACCGCATTGATCTGCTGCATCCAGGCCTCGGCCGTGGCCGGCACCACCGATGGCCTGAGCACCGGCACGGCGTTGATCTGCAGGGAATTGGCGTTCTTCAGGTTAACGCCAGGCACCCGGATTTCAGTAAAGGCGCGGGCCTCGATGCCCTGTTCGGGCACCAGGCCAGCGGCCCAGTCATTGATCCACTGAGCCACCTCGTCGGCTTGGACGCTGGCGCCTGCCGGGGTCAAGGCGGGAAGCTGCAAACCATTGAGCGTCAGGGTTCCAGCGCTCAGGCCTGCGAAGTCGGCCGCCAGCCTCCCCCCGGTCAACACAGCCGGCGCAGGCTCGGGCACGATGGTGATCCCCAGCTTGGCCAGGTCGCTGGGCTTGCCAGAACCAAAGCCGATATCAACGGCGGTACCGCCAGCAGGGTTGCCCACAGTGCGCGCGATTTCCACCTGCCCGCCATAGGTCTTTGACTCCAGGCTCAGAGCGTTGTCGCTACCGGCCGGGCCTAGGGTGATTGCCCGCCCCTCATAGCCACTGAGATTGCCCAGCAGCAGCTCGCCGCTGGCCGAAGCCTGGGCCACCACCTTGGTTTGGGCACTGAGCGCATTGATTTTTTGCATCCAGGCATTGGCAGTAGCCAGACCCAGTGCAGGCCTGTCGATGCTGATGCCGTTGATCTGCAGCGTGTTGCTGTTTTTCAGATTGGCAGCAGGCACACTGATGTCGTTATAGGCCCGTGCAGAGATACCCTGCGAAGGCGTCTGAGCGCTGGCCCAGTCATTGATCCAGGCGGCCACGTCCGTGGCCTGCGCCGTCGCCCCGGCAGGAACCAGGGCGGGCAAGGTCTGTCCATTGATTTTCAGGGCGCCAGCCGGCAGACCGGTCAAGCCGCTGGCCACCCGGTCGGCACTGGAATCGCCGGTCACCGCATTGCCCAGGGCGTCAAAGCGCTGCAAGCTGCGCTGCTCAGCCCTGGCGCCATAAAACACTTCCATGTCCTTATAGCCACTGGCACCAGAGGCGCCCAGGTACTGATCGCTGTAAGTAGCGCCGGCGACCATGGACGGCTGGCCCATGAGCATGGATTTTTGGCTCTGCGACAGTGGCGCGCCCATTAAGTGTCGGCCGTCGCGCGTGATCAGCTGCAGCTGTTGGTCCCCACTGGCCTCGTTGAGGTAGATGGTCACATCCTTCATGCCCGCCGGCACGGTAGTCACCGCTGCCAGCGGAGCGGCGTTGCCCAGCTCCACCGTCCTGCTGGCTGAAGGGTGGGGGTTGTTAAGCAACACATCACTGAGCGGTGGCGGTACGGTCAGCGCCGGCTCCTTGAAGCTCACGGTGGCATCGGCCAGGCCAGTGTTGAGAGAATTTTCAATCACCCGAAACTGCGCCGCTGCAGCAATGCGCATCGGATCGTCAATGGCGACACTCACCGCACCGGCCGGGTTTTGCGCGGCCGGATCAATCCTGAACAGGTCACCGGCAGCCTGGCCATAGGCGTCGACACCGCTGCGGTGCTGGCGATTGACCTCATCGACAAAGGTGCGGGCGATGAAATTGACCGCACCGCGGGTTGCTTCAAGCACCTGATCACGAAAGGTCAACAGGCCAGCGAGCTTACCGCTGGTCACACTGGACAAGAGCGCCGGCTTGGCGCCATAGGGGTCGAGCATCAGACCGATGCGCTCGGGCGCTGCCACATTGGAGGTGTAGTCGACCCGGATCGCGTTGACGCCCGAGACGATCAGATCCTTGTCGGCGGTACCCCCCAGGGCGACATTGACCGCGCCGCTGACTGAAAACGAAGTCCGTATGCCCACCAGTTCGGACAGCTGACGCAGCAGCCGGTCGCGCTGGTCGAGCAGCTCCGAGGGCTGCTTGGACGCCAGGCCGACTTTGGCCAGCTGCCCGTTGACCGCAGCCAGCTGGCTCGACAACGTGTTGATCTCGCCCAGGCCGGCGATCACCGCCTCGCGGGTTTCGGTATCGACCATGTCGAGCTGGCTGGAGATCTGCCCAAAGCGGGCGGTCACCGCCTCAGCCCCCCGATAGAGCTCGCCGCGCAAGACAGTGGAGGCTGGGTCTGTGGTCAAGGCCCGGGCCGAGGCAAAAAACTGGTCGAGCGAACTGGTCAGGCCCGCACTGTCGCTGCCCATGATGTCAATCACCCGGTTGGCGTAGTCCACCATCGGCTACTGACTGGCCAACTCGCTGGTGCTGGTGCGCAGATT
>CANHGF010000265.1 GCA_947460065.1 Comamonadaceae bacterium | reverse complement strand
TCCTGAGCATGTCTACCGTGTCTTGCGAAGCGCTGCGGGTGTGAATGACCAGGGGCAGGGCGCTGCGCCTGGCCGCCTCGATGTGCACCGCAAAGCGGTCCCGCTGCCACTGCATCTGCGCCACCGTGCGCTCGCCCAAACGGTAGTAGTCCAGCCCGGTCTCGCCTATGGCTACCACCCGCGCAAGGGCCGCGCGCTCCAGGAGGTCGGCAACCGAAGGTTCACGCACGCCCTCGTTATCGGGGTGTACGCCCGCGCTGCACCAGAAGTTGTCATGGGCCAGCGCCAGGCCGTGGACCGTCTCGAACTCCTCCAAGGTGGTACAGATACACAGGGCCCGGTCGACCGCAGCCTCCTGCATGGCAAGGCGCAGCTGCGGCAATTGCTCGCGCAGTTCAGGAAAGCTCAAATGGCAATGGGAATCAACAAACATGGCTTGCTTCAGAACCTGATCATTGGGCCTGGAGGGCGTGCTGTGCCCGGCTGACCAAGGCCTCGATCATCAGACCGGCGTTGAAAGGGTGTTCGGCGCTGCGGGCGCTGGTCGCCAGCTCACGCGACCAACTGCCCATGGCGTACAGCGCTGCCCTGCCGGCGGAGCCGGCGCGCACCGGCCCCAGGTCCGCGGCGTCAAAGTACCGTGGCGCAGCGCCCAAGCGCAATGCCCACACATCATGGCAGAGCTTTTGCAAAGCCTCGACCGCCTGAGCCGGTGCCCAGCCCGCCAAGGCACTCGCGTCGCCCCGGGTCACCGCCTTGGGCAAGGCCCGCCAGTGACCAGCGGCTTGCTTGGCATCGGTGTCGCGCAGGCGAGCCAGCACGTCGTCGGGCCGGCCCCCGGCTGCCGCCAGCAAGACCCGCAGGTCTTGCTCATCGACCGCCGCCCTGCCCTCGCCCACCCTCAGCTTCAACCAGGCCAGGGCTTGGTCAAACGCTGGCCAGGCCAGCGTGTGGTTCTGGCAGCGGCTGCGCAAAGTGGGCAGCAGCTGGTCGGCTGCTTCACTGGCCAGGATGAAGCGCACCTGCCCAACTGGCTCTTCCAGGGTCTTGAGCATGGCATTGGCGGTGATGCTGTTCATGCGCTCGGCCGGATAGACCAGCACCACCTTGGTGTCGCCCCCCGAGCGGGTCATCTGGGTGAAGGCCACCGCCTCGCGGGCCGCCTCAACCTTGATGTCCTTGCTGGGCTTGCGCTTTTTGGTCTCGAGCTCGTTTTGCACCTTTTCATCAAGGGGCCAATTGAGCGCCAGGCTTAGCACCTCGGGCATCAGCACGCACAAATCAGGATGGGTGCGCACCGAGATGGCGTGGCAACTCGCGCAGTGTCCGCAAGCGCCCTGCTCGCTCGGTGCCTGGCACAACCAGGCGCTGGCCAGAGCGAGCGCCAGGTCATACTGCCCCAGACCTGAAGGCCCGCTGAGCAAGATGGCGTGGGCGCGGCGGCCGAGCAGGGGCTGCAGTTGTGCCTGTAGCCAGGGCGCCAGCGGCTGGGCGGCCGTGCTGGAGACAGCCTCGCTCATGGCAGCAGCCCTCGGGCCTGGATCGCAGCGAGTACCTCGGCCCAGACCGCCTCTGGCGCCTGGTCAGCGTTGATGCGGGCAAAGCGTGCCGGTGCAGTCTGCATGCGCGCCGCATAGCCGGCCGAAACCTTCTCGAAAAAGGCCACAGGCTGGGCCTCGAACTTGTCGGGCAGCCGGGCGCCGGCCAGGCGCTGCGCCGCCACTTGGGGCGGCAGATCGAACCACAGGGTGAGCTCGGGTTCGAGCAAGGCCTGAGCGTCCATGCTCTGCACCCAGCGTTCGAGCTGAGCGAGCACGCCCAGATCAAAGCCGCGTCCATGCCCCTGGTAGGCAAAAGTGGCATCGGTGAAGCGGTCACACAGTACCACCTCGGAGCGCGCTAGCGCCGGCGCAATCACGCCCTGCAGATGATCCCGGCGCGCCGCAAATATCAGCAGCGCCTCGGTCAGCGGGTCCATTGGCTGGTTCAGGATCATCGTACGAAGCTGCTCGGCCAGTGCGGTACCACCGGGCTCGCGGGTCAGCAAGGTGCTGCGCCCGCTGGCACGAAAAGCCTCGGCCAGCCGCCCAACATGGGTAGATTTACCGGCACCGTCTATGCCTTCAAAGCTGATAAAAAGACCTGCAGTGGATGTCACGATGGCCAGGGGGCTCAGCGCCCGCGTATGTATTTGTCGACAGCCCGGTTGTGTTCGTCCAGTGTCGCACTGAACTGGCTGCTGCCGTCGCCGCGCGCCACGAAATACAGGGCCTGCGTCTGCGCCGGCCGTACCGCCGCCAGCAAGGCAGCCCGGCCGGGCATAGCGATGGGCGTCGGCGGCAAGCCGGCACGGGTATAAGTGTTGTAGGGCGTGTCAGAGCGGAGATCGCGCTTGCGCAGGTTGCCGTCAAAGCGATCGCCCAGACCGTAAATCACCGTCGGATCGGTTTGCAGGCGCATGCCGATGCGCAGGCGGTTGACGAACACGCCGCTGATCAGCGTTCGGTCTGCGGGCTTGCCGGTTTCCTTTTCAATGATGCTGGCTAGGATCAGCGCCTGCTCGGGCGTCTGAATGGGTAAGCCTTCCTCGCGCTGGGCCCAGGCCTGCGCCAGGCGCTTGTCCATCGCCCGGGCGGCCCGACGCAGCAAAGCCAGGTCGCTGCTGCCCTTGCCGTAACTGTAGGTATCCGGGAAGAAGCGCCCTTCCGGATGCACTCCGGGCAGGCCGATGTTTTCCATGATCTGCGCCTCAGAAAGACCCTGGGACTCGGTGCGCAGCTGCTCGGCTTTTGCCAGCGCCGCGCGCACCTGGGAAAAGTTCAGCCCCTCCGGCAAAGAGACGTTCTTGAGTGCCTCCTCGCCGCGCACCAGCATACGCAGCAAGGAGCGCGGGCTGCTGCCGGCCGCAATCTCATAGTTGCCCGCCTTTATTTGCCGGGCCTGACCCGAAACCCGAAACCAGGCAAACAGCAGCGCCGGGCTGACCTGTGCGCCCGCATCGGCCACCGCCTGCGCTACCCCGCGCGGCGAGGTGCCCGGCTCAATCAGCAGATCTACCATCTGGCTGCCCTCAGCGGGGCGCAGCTCCATGGGCGCGTGCAGCCACCAGGCTGCGACCGCTCCCATGAGCGCGGCAGCCAGCAGAAACAGCGCCAGCAAGCGAAGGACAAATCGCAAAGAACAACCCCAGGTGAGATGCACCCACCGGAGGTGCTCAGCCCGGGGATGATAATTCAGCCATGTCTACCCCCTCATTGAATCAGGGCGCTGCTGCGCCTGAGCCGTCAAGTCCTCAGTCCGGTCAGATGGACCTGCCCCACATGGGCGTGATCCGGGTGGCCGGCGCCGACGCCGTCTCTTTCCTGCAAGGCCAGTTGACGCAAGATGTTGCCTTGCTGGGCAATGACAGCGCCCGCCTGGCGGCCTATTGCAATGCCAAGGGCCGGATGCAGGCCAGCTTCATTGTCATCAAGCGCAGTACCGAAGAGGTCTTGCTGCTGTGCGCCCGCGACAGCGTGGCCCCCATGGTCAAGCGCCTGTCCATGTTCGTACTGCGGGCCAAGGCTAAGCTCAGCGACGCCACCGCCGACTACCGCATGATCGGCCTATGCGGCTCGGCGGTCGATGCTCTGCGGCCGGCAGCGCCGCCCTGGTCGCGTCTGGACATCGGCCCAGCCATGGTGGTGTTCCTCTACCCCGGCGCAGGGGTGAGCCGCGCCTGCTGGCTGGCCCCGGTAGGCACCCCGGCCCCCAGTGGCCCCGAGTTGCCCTTGGCCTATTGGCACTGGCTGAGCGTGCGCTCGGGCATTGCCATGGTGGGGCCGGCCACCTTCGAGGCCTTCGTACCGCAAATGCTCAACTATGAATCGGTGGGCGGGGTCAATTTCAAGAAAGGCTGCTACCCGGGCCAGGAGGTGGTGGCGCGCAGCCAGTTTCGCGGCACCATCAAGCGGCGGGCCTATTTGGTGCATGCCGATGCACCGGTGGCCATGGGCCAGGAGGTGTTTGCCCTGAACGAGCCCGAGCAGGGCTGCGGTTTGATCGCAGCGGCTGCGCCCTGCCCGGACGGCCAGGGTTTTGACGCCATCGTCTCCATGCAGACCAGCGCAGCCGACGAATCTCACGGCGGCTTGCGGGCGAAGAGTGTTCAAGGCCCGGCCTTGCACCTGCTGCCCCTGCCCTACCCCCTGCTCGACGACATTTGAGCTTGCCGCCAAGCTGTTTGAGACGATGTGCCTGATCGCCTTTGCCATTGGCGCCCATGCGCGCTGGCCTCTGTTGATCGCGGCCAACCGTGACGAGCAATTCGAACGCCCTACCCTGCCGCTGCAGCGCTGGCGTAGCCCATCAGGGGCCACCCTCATCAGCGGTCGTGACG
>CANHGF010000264.1 GCA_947460065.1 Comamonadaceae bacterium | reverse complement strand
GCCCGAGGCCTGGCTCATGCGTGACCCACCCCCGAGGCAAGCATCCAGCTCTGCAGACCCAGCAGGCCCAGGGCTTTTTCGTAGCGCTGCTCGATCGGGGTGTCAAAAATCAGGGCCGGGTCGGCCTGAACCGTCAGCCAGCTGTTTTCGCCGATTTCAGACTCCAGCTGGCCTTCGGCCCAGGCCGAATAACCGAGCGAGACAAAAATCTTGCGCGGGCCGGCACCGGTCGACAGCGCCTCCAGAATGTCTTTGGAGGTGGTCATCTCCAGGCCGCCGGGGATGCTCATGGTCGAGCCATAGGCCGACTCGTCGGTGCCGGTGACCATGGTCTCGTGCAGCACGAAACCGCGCTCGACCTGCACCGGGCCGCCCTGAAACACCGGCGCATTGCTCAGGTCCTCACGGCGCAGGGGCATGTCGACCTTGTCGAACAGGCTCTTAAGGCTGATGTCGCTGGGCTTGTTGATGACCAGCCCAAGCGCACCGCGCTTGCTGTGCTCACACATGTAAACCACGCTGCGGGCAAAGGGCTCGTCACTGACCCCGGGCATCGCAATGAGAAAGTGATGCGTGAGGTTGGTGGGTTCTAGGGCCTGGGCCATGGACGCATTTTAGGGGTCGGCGCCCGAGCCAGGCCAGCGCGAGGCAAGAAACAGCCCTGCAAAGTACTCTGGCGCGGCCGCGCTCGCCAGCAGGTTCGACACCGCAGCCCTACGATAGGGCGATGACTGCCACCTATGAACGCGGCCTGGTGTGGCTGCGCCGCGACCTGCGCGCCCACGACCAGCAGGCCCTGCACCAAGCCCTGATCCACTGCCGGCAGGTGCTGTGCCTGTTTGTGCTCGACCGCGAAATCCTCGACGCCCTGCCACGCGCCGACCGCAGGGTGGAATTCATTGTGGGCTCGCTGGTCGAACTTGACGAGCGCCTGCGCGCGCTCGCCGCGCCCCATGGGCGACACTCTGGCCTGCTGGTCGAGCACGGCTGGGCGCGGCAGGCGCTGCCGCAGTTGGCGGCGCAGTGGCAGGTGCAAGCGGTGTTTGCCAACCACGACGACGAGCCGCAGGCGATCGAGCGCGACGCCCAGGTCGCCCGAGCCCTGGCGCAGCAAGGCATCGCCTGGCACAGCTTCAAAGACCATGTGATTTTCGAGCGCCAGCAGGTGCTGACCCAGGCCGGCCGGCCCTATGGCGTGTTCACGCCCTACAAGAACGCCTGGCTCAAGTCTGTGAGCCAACAGCAGCTGGAGCCCTGGTCCATCGAGCCCCACGCCGCCGCTCTGGCAGACCGGCCGCAGTGCCCGCAAGCGCGGGTACCCAGCCTGACCGACATCGGCTTTGAACCCACCAACCTTCGTGCTCTGGGCATAGTGCCGGGCGAGCGCGCCGGTCAGGCGCTGCTGGATGACTTTCTCCAGCGCATTGACCTGTACGACGAGCAGCGCAACTTCCCGGCGGTCAAGGGACCGAGCTATCTGGGGGTACACCTGAGGTTTGGCACGGTCTCGATCCGCGCACTGGCGGCCCAGGCGCTGGCCCGGCCGGCCAGCGCGGGCGCGGCCACCTGGCTGAGCGAGCTGATCTGGCGTGATTTTTATGCCCAGATCCTGGCCAATTTCCCGCATGTGGCCGAGCGCGCCTTCAAGCCCGAATACGATGCCATCGCCTGGGAAAGCGGCCCGCAGGCCGAGGCCCTGTTTGCGGCCTGGTGCGAAGGCCGTACCGGCTACCCGCTGGTCGATGCAGCCATGGCCCAGCTCAATACCAGCGGCTATATGCACAACCGGCTGCGCATGGTGACAGCCTGCTTTCTGATCAAGGACCTGGGGATTGATTGGCGCTGGGGCGAGCGCTATTTTGCGCAGCACCTCAATGACTTCGATCTGGCCTCCAACAATGGCGGCTGGCAGTGGGCCTCCAGCTCAGGCTGCGATGCCCAACCCTACTTTCGCATCTTCAACCCAGTCAGCCAGAGCCTAAAGTTCGATGCGCAAGGCAAGTTCATACGGCGTTACCTGCCGCAACTGGCCGGCCTGTCCGACCAGACCATCCACGCGCCCTGGGATGCTGCTCCGCTGGAGCTGACCGCCGCCGGCATCAAGCTCGGTGAGAACTACCCCCGCCCGCTGGTCGCCCATGATCAGGCGCGGGCCCGCACGCTGGCCAGGTACGCAGTGGTCAAGAAGGCGATCTGAGGTCCGGCCAACCAGGCCGCCCTGAGGGAGTGTGGGAGCCGCGCCCTCGCGGCGATGCAGCGATCGATCAACAGCCCTATCGCGCCGAGGCGGCGCTCCCACAGGGGTGACCTTCGCTCACGACCACGGACAATCCATGGGTGTGGGAGCCGCGCCCTCGCGGCGATGCAGCGGTCGATCAACAGCCCTATCGCGCCGAGGCGGCGCTCCCACAGAGTCAACTGCTCCCACAGAGTCAACTGACTCCTAATGAGTCAGCTGATCCCAAAGGGGTATCGCTTTGCCCTTCAGAGCTGCACCATCTCGAAGTCTTCTTTGCGCGCGCCGCATTCTGGGCAGGTCCAGTTCATCGGCACATCAGCCCAAAGGGTACCGGCAGCGATGCCGTGGTCGGGCGCGCCTGCGGCCTCATCGTAGATCCAGCCGCAAATCAGGCACATCCAGGTGGTCATGGGGGTCGATCCAGTCACTGCGTGTTCAAGGGTTCCAATAGAATGCACGGATTGTATCGGCCAGCCCCGTGCACCCGGCCGAGGGCATACTCTGACCCATGGCCTCTCCTCCCAACGCTGCCGATCCCTCCCCCGCGCCCAGTGATGCGGACTCGCCCTCCGGCCCGGCCTGCGTCATGAGCTTTAACGCCAGCGACCCCAGCGGCGCCGGCGGCCTGTCCGCCGACCTGACCGCGATGGCCTCGACCGGCGCCCACGCCTTGCCAGTGGTCACCGGCGCTTACAGCCGAGACACCGCCGAGATCTTCGACCACTTCGCCTTCGACGAAGAAGCAGTGGCCGAACAGGCGCGCAGCGCCCTGGAAGACATGGCGGTAGAAGCCATCAAGGTGGGCTTTGTGGGCACACCCGAGATCATCAGCACGATTGCCGAAATTACCAGCGACTATGCCGACGTGCCGGTCATTGCCTACATGCCCAACCTGTCGTGGTGGGACGACGCGCAAATTGACAGCTACCAGGATGCGTTTCGCGAACTGCTGCTGCCACAAACCACGGTTTTGGTGGGCAATCACAGCACCCTGTGGCGCTGGTTGCTGCCCGACTGGAGCGGGGACAAGCCCCCGAGCGCACGCGAGATCGCCAAGGCGGCGGCCGAATCAGGCGTGGCCTACACGCTGGTGACCGGCATGCCACTGCACGCGCAATACATGGACAACGTGCTGGCCAGCCCGCAAGCGGTGCTCTACAGCGAGAAATTCGAGCATTTCGAGGCCAATTTTTCCGGTAGCGGCGACACCCTGTCGGCGGCGCTGACCGCCTTACTCGCTTCGGGTCTGGACCTGCAAAGCGCCACCGCCGAAGCCCTGACTTACCTCGACCACTGCCTGGATGCCGGCTTTGCCCCGGGCATGGGTCACCTGCTGCCCGACCGACTGTTCTGGGCCCAAACCGATACTGACACTGACGGCTCAGAGCCTGAAGCCGACTCCAACACCCGCCCCGCTTCCAGCGACTACTTTGAACTTCCTCCCCATGGCACCAAACAATAAACCCTCGATGAACGACACGCTGTTTGAACGCGCCAAGGCCGTCATCCCCGGCGGCGTCAATTCGCCCGTGCGGGCCTTCCGCGCTGTTGGCGGCACGCCGCGCTTTGTGCAGCGGGCCCAGGGGGCGTACTTCTGGGACGCCGACGGCAAAAAGTACATCGACTACATCGGCTCCTGGGGCCCCATGATCCTGGGCCACGGCAACGCTGCGGTGCTCGAAGCGGTGCAAAAAGCCGCACTCGACGGCTTTTCATTCGGTGCGCCCACCGAGCGCGAGGTCGAACTGGCCGAGGCCATCATCGCCCAAGTGCCCTCGCTGGAAATGGTGCGCCTGGTCAGCTCCGGGACCGAAGCGGGCATGAGCGCGCTGCGCCTGGCGCGCGGCGCCACCGGACGCAGCAAGATCATCAAATTTGAGGGCTGTTACCACGGCCATGCCGATGCGCTGCTGGTCAAGGCCGGCTCGGGCCTGGCCACCTTCGGCAACCCCACCAGTGCGGGCGTACCGCCTGAAGTCGTGGCCCAGACTCTGGTGCTGGAGTACAACAACATCGAGCAGCTGGAAGAGGCCTTCAAGCTGCACGGGGCCGAGCTGGCCTGCCTGATGATCGAACCGATCGCCGGCAACATGAACTTCGTGCGCGCGAGCGTCCCCTTCATGAAGCGCTGCCGCGAGCTGTGC
>CANHGF010000263.1 GCA_947460065.1 Comamonadaceae bacterium | reverse complement strand
AGCTGATGCTCAAGACCCAGCAGTAGCTGTGCCCCCTAGTCCTCCCCACAAGCCCTCCTGCACTGCGTGCAGCACGCCGGCCTGGGCCAGGCCCTCGACGGTGAGAACCTCGGAGCCTTCGCACTGCACCGCCAGGTGGGTGCAGCTCTTGATGGACTGGCCGTCGATGTCCACGGTGCAGGCGCCGCAGTGGCTGGTTTCGCAGCCGATGTGTGCGCCGGTGAGGTTGAGCTCCTCGCGCAGGAAGTGGATGAGCAAGGTACGCGGCTCGACTGCCTTTTCCTGTACGCGGCCGTTGACGGTGACGCTGATGAGTTTTTTGGCCATGGTGTTTCTCCTGTGTTATTTGCAGCGGCCAAAGGCCTTGGTCAGGGCGCGCTTGACCATTTGCCCGGCCATGGCGGTTTTGTATTCAATGTCGCCGCGCAGGTCTTCGGCGGGGTCGCAGATGGCGCAGGCCGCGTCGGCAGCCGCTTGCAGGTTGGCCACGCTTAGTTCCTTGCCCAGCAGGGCCTGCTCGGCGCTTTCTGCGCGCAGCGCGGTCGGACCGACGTTGGTCAGCGCGATGCGCACCTCAGAGACGGTGTTGCCGCTCTTGCGCATCACCACGGCGCAGCCGGCGGTGGCCCAGTCGCCGGTTTTGCGCTTGAGCTTCTCGTAGGCCCAGCCCGCATCCGGTGCAAAAGCGGGGACACGGATCTCACACATGACTTCCTCTTCCTGTAGCAGCGTCATATAGGTGCCCAGGAAAAATCCGTCGGCCGCCACCGTGCGTCGCCCGCCCGGGCCCTCAAGGACAAACGAGGCGTTGAGCGCGATCGACAAGGCCGGATGGTCGTTGCCCGGGTCGCCGTGGGCGATGTCGCCACCGATGGTGCCGCGGTTGCGCACCTGCGGATCGGCAATCAGCTGGGCCGCTTCTGGCAGCAGCGGCACGTGGCGCTGCAGCAGCTCGGAGCCGATCAGCTCGTTCTCGGTGGTCATGGCGCCGATCACGATGGTCTGCCCCTCTTGCTTGATGCCGCGCAGCTCGGGGATGCGATGAATGTCGATCAGGTGAGACGGCTGAGCAAAGCGCAGCTTCATCATCGGCAGCAGGCTGTGGCCGCCGGCCAGTAGCTTGGCGTCCGGGCCCAGTTGCTGGAGCAAGGCGATCGCTTCGCCGACGGTCTGAGGCGCGTGGTAATCAAACTGCGGTGGGATCATGCGGATCTCCTAGAGTGAGTAAGAAGCCCGCGAGTCTAAGAACTTGCCCACTCCCGACAGAACTTAGGGGGCTTTACGCCAATGGAGCTGTAATCGCTGTTCTATTGCACGAGCTGCATGATTTGCCGCACGAGTTGCGAATCTCGCGCGCGGCGGGAAATGCAATCAGGGAAAGCCCTAGGCGCCTGTTGGCTCAGCCTTTGAGACCAAGTGCTGTGCGCAGGGCCGAAACCTCGGTGCGCGAGACCGGAATGGTCAGCTCATCTTCACCTTGCAGCAGCAAATGGGTGCGGCCGCCTTCGCGGCGCAAGGCGTTGACCGCCTGCAGGTTGACGATGAAGCAGCGGTGCACCCGCTTGAACTGCTGCGGGTCCAGCCGCGTCTGCAAATCGGTGATGCTCAGGTTGCAAAACTGCCAGCCCTGGTCCGAGCGCACCCGGCAATAGTGGCCCTGAGACTCGATGCAGCGCACCTTGTCGGCATCGACAAAAGCGACCTGCTGCTGCGAGGTGGTGGGTAAGCGGCTCAGGCGCCGGGCGTGGCTGGCCGGCATGGACTCTTCGCTGACCACCTGGGTGACGTCATAGAAAACAAGCACAAAGCCAGTCAGCTCCCCCTGGTTGTCGCTCATGCGGCTGACCTTGATCAGCAGCACCTGCTCAGGAATGTTGATGATCATGGTCATCGGCACATTGCCGGCCACCGGACAGGCGCTGGCCTGGTCGAGCAGGAATTCCACCTTGGGCCGCGAGCGCTCCGGATGGAAGTCCAGCACAAAGCGCTCGAAGGGCCGCATCTTCTCCACGGGCAGCACCCGGCGCGCGTAGTCGTTCATGCTGACCACTTCGCGCTTGGCGTTCAGGGCGATGATGCCGGGCTCGAATTTTTCGAAGAGGTAAATCGGTGAAGCAGACGGTGCGAGGTCCATGGCTTTGCCTGTAAACGCCGCCGGCCGGCGTACTGTGCGGGCTGAGCAGGCTGAGCCGACAGGATAGCGGATCGGCCGCCATTGCCTGGTTTTCGGCCTAAACGGTCCAGGAGGCCGGGTATCAGCGGTATCGTCCTTCGGACTGCGCTGCTGCGGCTGTAAGCAGCCAATGGGTAGCGGGGGAAACGGCCTGGTTCAGTCGGCTGCTGCACCGGTCAGGCGTTCAAGCGCCTCGCGGTATTTGGCCGCCGTCTTGGCGGCCACCTCGGGTGGCAGACCCGGCGCGGGCGCAGTCTTGTCCCAGGGCTTGCCGTGGATGCGCACCGCCTCCAGCCAGTCGCGCACAAACTGCTTGTCATAGCTCGGCGGGTTCACGCCCTGCGCCAAGGCCGCCTCATAGCCTTCGATCGGCCAATAGCGCGATGAATCGGGCGTGAGCACCTCGTCCATCAGCGTGAGCGTGCCGTTCTCATCCAGGCCAAATTCAAACTTGGTGTCGGCAATGATGATGCCCTTGGTGAGCGCAAACTCGGCCGCCCGCTCGTAGATGGCAATGCTCACCCGCCGGATTTCTGCGGCCAACTGTGGGCCCACGATCTTTTCGACCTGTTCGTAGCTGATGTTCTCGTCATGCTCGCCGACCTCGGCCTTGGCCGCGGGCGTGAAGATGGGCTCGGGCAGCTTGCTCGCGTTCTTCAGGCCGGCGGGCAGCGGCACGCCGCAGACCGATTGGCTGGCCTGGTATTCCTGCCAGCCGCTGCCGGCCAGATAGCCACGCACCACCGCTTCGACCGGGATGGGTTTGAGCCGCTTGACCAGCATGGAGCGGCCCTCGATCTGTGGCAGCTCATCGGCGCTGACCACGCTTTCGGGCGCCTGGCCTGTGAGGTGGTTGGGGCAAAGGTGGCCGAGCTTGTCGAACCAGAACAAGGCCATCTGGGTGAGGATCTTGCCCTTGCCGGCAATCGGCTCGCCCAGGATCACATCAAAAGCGCTCAGGCGGTCGCTGGCCACCATCAGCAGACGGCCTGAGCCGACGGCATAGTTGTCGCGCACCTTGCCGCGGGCGAGCAGGGGCAGGGAATGCAGGGAGGAGGTGTGCAGGGCGGAACTGGCGGTCATGGTCGGAGCCTGAAATGAAAAAGCCCGCTGCCTGCGGGCAGCGAGCCTTCGATTATCGTGGCGGCAGCCGCAGTTTCAGTGCACCAGCTGCGCCAGCTCGCCACGGGCGTATTTGGCGGCCATCACCTGCACGCCCTGCACCTTGATCTTGCTGGCCTGGCCCTCGCAGCCAAACTGCTGATAACGGGCCTTGCAAACCTGCTTGGCCGCCTCGCGGGCCGGCTTGAGCCATTCGCGGGCGTCGAATTTGTCGGGGTTCTCCGCCAGGAATTTGCGCACCGCAGCGGTCATGGCTAGGCGGATGTCGGTGTCGATGTTGATCTTGCGCACGCCGTGCTTGATGGCTTCCTGAATTTCTTCGACCGGCACGCCGTAAGTCTCTTTCATCTTGCCGCCGTACTGGTTGATGATGGCCAGCAACTCAGCCGGCACGCTCGAGGAGCCATGCATCACCAGGTGGGTGTTGGGGATGCGGCGGTGTATCTCTTTGACGCGCGAAATCGCCAGGATGTCACCGGTGGGCTTGCGGCTGAATTTGTAGGCGCCGTGGCTGGTGCCTATGGCAATCGCCAGCGCGTCGAGCTGCGTGGCTTTGACGAACACCGCCGCCTCTTCCGGGTCGGTGAGCATCTGGCTGTGGTCGAGCTTGCCTTCGGCGCCTACGCCATCTTCCTCCCCGGCTTCGCCGGTCTCCAGATTGCCCAGGCAACCGAGCTCGCCCTCGACAGTGACGCCCATCTTGTGGGCCATGTCCACCACCTTGCGGGTGACCTCGACGTTGTAGTCAAAAGAGGCCGGGGTCTTGGCGTCTTCCATCAGCGAGCCGTCCATCATCACCGAGCCAAAGCCCAGATCGATCGCGCCCTGGCAAACCTTGGGCGAGCTGCCGTGGTCCTGGTGCATGACCAGCGGAATGTGCGGCCACTGCTCGACGGCAGCCAGGATCAGGTGCTTGATGAAGGCTTCGCCCGCGTACTTGCGCGCGCCGGCGCTGGCTTGCAGGATGACCGGTGCGCCCACTTCATCAGCCGCAGTCATGACGGCCTGGACCTGTTCGAGGTTGTTGACGTTGAAGGCGGGGATGCCGTAGCTGTTCTCGGCCGCGTGGTCGAGCAACTCGCGCATGGAGACGAGGGCCATGGTGCTGTCCTGGT
>CANHGF010000262.1 GCA_947460065.1 Comamonadaceae bacterium | reverse complement strand
TTTCGCAGGAAAAGCACAGGTTCAGGCCGCCCTGCATCAAGCCGTACCACTCGGAGATGTTGACCCCCCAAAACGCCATCGAACGTTCGGCCCAGTCCACGGTATAGCTTTCCCCGGCAATGAAAATCGCCTTGAGTTGGGGCAGGGCCTGGCGTGGCTGCAGTCCGCGCTCCTCGAAGATGGCCTGCATGCGCGTCAGATAGGCCGGCGAAATGATGAAGGCATGTGGCTGGTACTGCAGCAGGTAGTCGGCCTTCTTTTCGGTGGAGTACGGCCCCATCTGGTGAAAGCGCGAGGCCATGCGTTCGGCCATCGGAAAGCTCGACAGCCCGCCCGTCTGCATGCCCACCGCGAAGGTGTAGCAGACGGCGTCGCCCAGTTGCAGACCGGCCCAGTGGGCCTGATACATCCAGGTCGAGCCCATGGCCTCGACATCGAGCCGGGTCAGCGGATGCACCTCCTGGCCCAGGCCGGTGGTGCCCGAGGTCATGTGGACCGAGACCACCTGCGAGCCCGGCTGCGCCACCCGCTCGCTCATCATTTGCTCTTGCGCCACCAGCAGGTCCTGCTTGGACTGAAACGGAATGATCTCGCGGAACTCCGCCATGGATGACAGCGTAGCCGCCTCCTTGGGCCAATTCTTCCGGTAAAACGGGATGCGTTCATAAGCCCTGCGCACCTGCGCAATCAGGCGCCGCTCCTGCAGCGCCAGCAATTCGGCTCGGCTGAGCTCTTCGATCTGCGGATTGACCATGCGGCGAGGCGTTAGGGCCATGGCGGTGTTCCTGCTGAGGCGGATAAGGGGAGGGGGCTCAGGCGGCATCGCGCCGCTGCTCGGGCAGCAGCGAGAACACTTCGGCCCGTTCGGTTTCGATCTCATAGAGCAGATCGGCCAGGATGACCGCAATCCGCTCACCGGTGACGCGCACCATGATGTGATCGTTCTGGGCCAGCTTGCGAGCTTGCTCGAGCAGGCTGTGCAGATGCTGCAGGTCGGGTGTCTTGCTCATGCTGCTGTCCTGTCCTGAAGGTGGGGTTACGGATTCGCCGCTGCACGGGGCGTTGCGCTATGGGACTCTTAAGACCTTGCAGATGAATCTACACCAAAGGCTGGGCTGATCTTGATCTGGTGCGTCGCCTGGGCGATAGATTCAAGACCGACGAGGCCGCACAATCAATCCTTGTTGGTGAAAAATGTTTCGAGTTATCGAAATATTGCCGAAGCCTTTCACCAAGGCGACTCAGCAGCACTTTCCCGGATCCGCCCTAGGTGAAATCACCAATGCCAGGGCCTTGGATCCCACCTAGTCTGACTATGCTGCGCCGCAGACTGCAGTCGCCGGAGTTGGCGGCACGCTTCGGTGGGTCTGGAAGTTAACTAATTCAACGCATGAGGGACACACACATGAAACGTCGTTCGATACTCAAGATGGCTCCTGGCCTGGCAGTGCTGGGGGCTCCGTCCGTCTGGGCGCAGGCTCCTGGCGAAATCCTGCTGGGCCTGCATGGCCCCATGACCGGCCCGGCCAGCTGGGTCGGCCTGGGTGCGCGTGACGGCACATTGCTGGCCATTGAGGAAATCAATGCTGAAGGCGGCATCAATGGCCGCAAGATTCGCCTGATCTCCTATGACGACGGCGGCAAGCCTTCCGAGTCGGAGGCAGTCACCAAGAAGATGATCGAAGGCGACAAGGTGTTTGCCATCATGGGTGGCGGCGTCAGTTCCACCGCCATTCCGGCAGCCGAGACAGCACACAAGGCCAAGGTGCCTTACATGAATGCCCCGGCAGCCAGCCCCAAGATCTTGGATATCAAGAGCCGCTGGGTGTTTACTGGCGCCACCATTGACGTGCGCGACATCAGCGAGAACGAGTCGGCCTTTGTCGGCGACTTCCTCAAGGCCAAGCGGGTGGCGGGCATCAACTCGGTCGATGAGTTTTCCCAGTCGCTGTCGGACACGGTCTTCAAGCAGCTCAAGGAGCGTTACAACATCGATCCAGTGGCGCGTCAAAAATTCAACCCGGGCGACACCGACTTCAGCTCGCAGTTGCTTGAGATCCGCAAAGCCAATCCCGATCTGATCCTTCTCAACGCGCTCTATGTGGAAGCCGGTCGCATCGTAAAGCAGGCGCGCGAGCTGGGCATCCGGGTGGCTTTCAAAGGCGACACCTCGACCATGAACAAGGGCTTCCTCACCATCGCCGGCCCAGCCGCCGAGGGCTGCTATCACGGCTTTGCCAACCCCTACTTCAACGGGGATCCGAGCAGGGATATGCAAGAGTTTGAGGCGCGCTACAAAAAGATGTATCCGCGCTACCCGGCAGACCGTCCCAACTATGTGGACACCTACAACTACGGGACTATGTACGCCCTGGCCGAAGGCCTCAAGCGCATGGGCCCGAACCTGGACCGCCGTAAGCTCGCCGAGGCGCTGGAGACCCTGGTCAACTTCAAGGCCACCGACTTCTCGCCCAAGGCGGTCAATGTGATCCAGACGCTGAGCTTTAACCAGACCCGCGCTGGCAACCGCCGCATGACGCAGTTCAAAGTGACCGGTGGGCAGTTCAGGCCAGTGACGGAGTTCAAAGGCGTCAACTCGCAAGCGCCAATTCCGCCGCTGTCAGCGCTGACTTGGTAAAACTAGGCTTGATTCAGCGCGATTGGGTTTGACATCATGGATTTACTGCCACAGCTGATCGTCAGCGGGATTGCCGCTGGCTGCCTGTACGCCCTGGTGGCGATCGGGCTCGTCCTGATTTACAAAGCCACGGATATCGTGAACTTTGCGCAGGGCGAGTCGGTCACCGTCGGGGCCTATATGGGCTGGTTGATGGTTGCTGAATTTCAGATGCCTTACTTACCAGCGATGGTGGTGGTGTTGATCGGCTCGGCCCTGGTGGGCATGTTGGTCGAGCGCATCGCCTACCGGCCGCTGATCAAGTCACCGCCATTTACGGTGATCCTGGCGACGCTGGCGATAGGTTTGCTCATCACCAACATCATTCGCTTGATTTTCCAGGACACGCCGCGCAATATTCCAGGTGTGCTCAGTACCGAGCCGCTGGAGTTTGGCGGTGTGCTGATCACGCCTGAGCGTCTGGGCATCATGGTCACGGTGGTCATCGTGGTGGCCATGCTGATGCTGTTTTTTCAATACAGCAAGTTGGGCAAGGCCATGCGGGCGACGGCGCAGAGCCAGGAAGCGGCCTCACTCATGGGTATCAGCGTGCCGGGCATCTTCTCCAAGACCTGGGCCCTGGGCTCGGCCCTGGGGGGCATCGCCGGCATGTTGATCGCTCCCTTGGTTGGCATCAACACTGAACTGGGTGGTGTGCTGATTCCCGGCTTTGTGGCGGCCATCGTCGGTGGTTTTACCAGCATTCCGGGGGCCATCGTCGGCGGCCTGATGGTGGGCGTGCTGGAGAACCTGGGCGGCGTCTATGTGTCGTCGAGCTTCAAGCGGGTGACCTCCTTCATCATTCTGATTGCCGTGCTGATGATCCGCCCGGCCGGTTTGTTCGGCAAGCCGCCACGCAAAATGGTCTGAGAACTGGCCACCTCCGATTCATGAACATCCTTCAATCTCCGGCTTCGCGCCTTATCGCTATCGTCGGCCTGTTGCTGGCCTTGGCCGCCTCTCCTTTGGTGCTGGGTTCTTATGCCTTGCACATCATGTCCATGGTCGGCATCGCAGTGATCCTGGCCTTGGGCCTGAATCTGCTGATGGGCTATGCCGGCCAGGTGTCGCTGGCCAATGCGGCGTTTTTCGGCATCGGTGCCTACATCGTGGCGATTTTGGGCAACCGCTATGGCGTGCCCTACTGGGTGGCCTTGCCACTGGCCGCTTTTGCTACGGCCGGTGTGGGCTTTGTGGTGGGTCTGCCCGCACTGCGGGTGAGCAGCCACTACCTGGCCCTGGCTACCTTGGCTTTTGTCTGGACGGTGCAGGTGGTGTTGATTGACTGGTCGTCCATGACCGGTGGCTCTCCCGGCTTTAACACCACCCGTGAGGGCCTGAAGATCGGCTACTTGGACGATCACATGTATTTTGTGGTGATTTTGCTGGTCACCGCGTTGATGATCTGGATCGCCCACAACCTGATCGTCTCCAAGGTCGGTCGCGCCTTCATGGCCATTCGCGACAACGAAAACGCCGCCGAAATCATGGGCGTGAACCTGGCCAACTACAAGACGCTGGCCTTTGCCATCAACGCCTTTTTCTGCGCGGTGGCAGGCGGCCTGCATACCGGTTTGGTGACCTTCATCGACCCCTATGAGTTTGGCCTTTGGCCCTCGATCTGGCACCTGCTGTACATCGTGGTTGGTGGCCTGGGTTCTATTTTGGGCTCCATCATTGGCCCGGTAGTTCTCGTGGCGCTGCCTGAACTGTTGCGCGCCTTTGCGGAATACCGTCAGCTGTT
>CANHGF010000261.1 GCA_947460065.1 Comamonadaceae bacterium | reverse complement strand
TAGGCCGAATGTGTGCAGGCAGTGCAGAACGCCGGCTGGATCGGGCTTTTTGGTGGGCAGGCTGTCGCCAGCAATCACCTGATCCAGCAGGGGCAGCAGGCCGTGGGCACGAAGCACGATGTCGGTGTAATGCGCTTCCTTGTTGGTCACCACGGCCAGTCGGCAGCCGCCCTCGCGCAGTGCGACCAGCGTCTCGCGCACACCGGGATAGAGCTGGCTGCTGGTGCCGCAGCGGCTTTGGTAGTGGCCATTGAAAGTGCTGCGTATGGCTGCGAGCTCTGGGCTCAGGCGCACGGCTTGCAGGCTTGCATTTTGGCGATAGGCCAGGGCCTTGACCAGCAGCTCGCCGGTGCCGTGGCCTATCCAGCCGTCGACCAGGGACTGCTCCACCGGCGCCAGCCCGAGGTGGGCCAGGGTGTCGTTGACCGCGTCGGTGATTTCTGGTGCGGTCTCGATCAGGGTGCCGTCCAGGTCGAACAGCACCGCCTTCCAGGCCGCGGTGCTCATGCCTGACCCAGCGAACGTTTGCGCCGCTCCATCAGGCGCCAGACAAAGGGGGTGAAGATCAGTTGCATGGCCAGCTCCATCTTGCCGCCGGGAACCACAATGGTGTTGGCCCGGCTCATCCAGGCGTCGTCGATCATGCTGCGCAGGTACTGAAAGTCTATGCCCTTGGGGTTGGCAAAGCGGATCACCACCATGCTCTCGTCGGCCGAGGGAATGTCGCGCGCGATAAAGGGGTTGGAGGTATCGACCATGGGCACCCGCTGGAAGTTCACATGGGTGTGGGCGAACTGCGGCACGATGTAGTTGATGTAGTCGGGCATGCGCCGCAAGATGGTGTCTGTCACCGCCTCGGTGCTGTAGCCACGCTGGTGCTTGTCACGCCAGAGTTTCTGTATCCATTCCAGGTTGATGACCGGCACCACGCCGACCCGCAGGTCTGGGTATTGGGCGATGTTGTGCTCGGGTGTGACCACCGCGCCATGCAGGCCTTCATAAAACAGCATGTCGGTGTCAATGGGCAGATTTTCCCAGGCTGTAAAGGTGCCCGGCTCCTGCTTGTAGGGCGCGGCCTCCTCGTGGTTGTGCAGGTATTTGCGGGCCCGACCCTGGCCGGTCTGGCCGTAAGCCTTGAACAGGCTCTCAATGTCGCCAAACAGATTGTTGTCGACGCCGAAGTGGCTGAAGTGCTTGTTGCCTTCTTTCTCGGCCTGGGCCTGGCGCAGCTTCATTTCCTTGCGGTCGTAGCGGTGAAAGCTGTCACCTTCAATGATGGCGGCCTTGACGCCTTCGCGGCGGAAGATGCCTGCAAAGGTACGTGTGACAGTGGAGGTGCCGGCGCCGCTGGAGCCGGTGATGGCGATGATGGGATGGCGTTCTGACATGGTGGACGGGTGATGTTCAATCGCGAAACAAGCTGCGTTCTGCAAACAGGGGGTTGTCGCTCTCGCGGCGGGGAGGATGGGCGTGGTATTGCTCGATGCGCTCAACCTCGCTCTTGGAGCCGAAGACCAGGCCGATGCGCTGATGCAGGCTGTCGGGCTGCACTTCGAGCATGGGCTGGTGGCCGGTGCTGGCCCGCCCACCGGCCTGCTCCATCAAAAAGCCGATGGGGTTGGCTTCATAGAGCAGGCGCAGCCGACCTGGCTTACTCGGGTCCTTGGTGTCTCTTGGGTACATAAAGACGCCGCCGCGCATCAAGATGCGGTGGGCCTCAGCCACCAGGGAGGCGATCCAGCGCATGTTGAAGTCCTTGCCGCGCGGGCCGGTTTTGCCGGCCAGGCATTCGTCCACATAACGCTTGACCGGCGCCTCCCAGAAGCGGGCGTTGGAGGCGTTGATGGCAAATTCCTGGGTCTCGGTCGGCACCTTCAGGTAGCGGTGGGTGAGGGTGAATTCGCCGAGGATGGGGTCGAGGGTGAAGCCGTGCACCCCATTGCCCACGCTGAGCACCAGCATGGTCGAGGGCCCGTAGAGGGCGTATCCAGCCGCGATCTGGCGGGTGCCGGGCTGCAGGAAGTGCTGGGCGGTCAGCGGCCGGCCGTCCAGCACCTCGTCGGGCGCGCGCAAGATGCTGAAGATGCTGCCCACCGATACATTGACGTCAATATTTGACGAGCCGTCGAGCGGGTCGAAAACCAGCAGGTATTTGCCGCGGGGCAGGGGATCGGCGATCGGGTAGGGCTCGATCATTTCCTCCGAGACCATGCCGGCCAGATGCCCGTTGCGTTCGTTCATGCGCAGGAACAGCTCGTTGCTCAGGACATCGAGTTTTTGCTGGGTCTCGCCCTGCACATTGACGCTGAGGCCTTGCTCGTCGTGCTTGCCCAGCATGCCGGCGAGTTCGCCATAGGCCACCGACTTGGCGATCGCCTTGCAGGCCATGGCCACGTCGAGCAGCAGGGCGTTGAATTGACCGCTGGCCTGCGGGAAGCGCCGGCGCTCCTCGATCAGGAACTGGGTCAGGGTGGGCGATGTGCGCGGGGTCAAAGACATGGTCGTGCGGGCGAGTCAGGCCAGATCAAAGGGTGGGTTTGGTGCAGGTCAAAGTCTGTGTTGAAGCCTCAATGGCGCAGTGCCTGCGCAGCGTCCCCGTGCCATGCTTTGATCATCGCAGGACTGACGCCATCCAGGCTGGGCAAGATCTTCAGCGCGCCTGAAAAATCATGATCAAGCGTGAATTGATTGGGCGTGACCACGGTGGCCAGGCCCGCGCCCAGGGCCGCCTTCAGACCGTTGCCTGAATCTTCAAAGGCCAGGCAGGCCGACGCTGGCAGGCGCAGATGCTCGAGTGTTTGCCGATAGACCATGGGGTCTGGCTTCTTACGCGGTGCGGTGGATGCGTCTTCGATCACCGCAAAGTGGTAGCGCCAGTCGGCCCCGATGGCGCGGCGCAGCAGCGCGGCGATGTTCACGGGCGAGGTGGTGGTGGCAATGGCCAGGAGCAGGCCTGCATCGGCTGCCGCAGACAAGAGGGCGAGCACGCCTGGGCGCATCTGCACCTGACCGTCTTGCACCGCCTGCTCGTAGGCGGCGGTCTTGAGCTCGTGGATGCGGTCGATGGTCTGGTCCATGGCGGCCGCTTCGAGCACCTGGGGCCTGTCAGCCTGGCTGTACCACCAGGCCTTGATGCGTTCCTTGCCGCCCGAGACCTGCAGCAGCTGTGTATAAAGCGGCAGGTCCCACTGCCAGTTCAGTCCCAACTCGGCAAAGGCCAGGTTGAAGGCGCTCAGATGCGCCATTTCGGTGTCGGCGAGGGTGCCGTCCACATCAAAAATCAGGGCCTTCAACATATGCGGGTCTTTCAGAGGGTCAGGAAGCGGAGTCGGTTGAGAACACCCGGCTGGCCCGCAGGTCCTCGGGGCTGAGCGTGCTGAGGTCCTCGCGGGTCAGCACGCGCTCGCGCTCGGCGTAGAGCCGGCTGGCCTGGCGCAGGCGGGCGCGATCGAGCGCATTTCTCACGCTGCGCGCATTGGCAAAGTGCGGCTGGTTGCGGCGCAGCTGCAGGTACTGTCGCAGCAGTTCGGAAAGACCTTCGCCCATCGTGTAGTTTTGGGCGGCGAGCATCTGCTGGGCGATGAGCAAAAGCTCATCGACCTCATAGTCAGGAAAGTCGATGTGGTGGGCGATGCGGCTGCTCATGCCCGGGTTGGACTTGAAGAAGGTCGCCATCCGGTCTTTGTAGCCGGCCAGGATCACCACCAGATCGTCGCGGTGGTTTTCCATGACCTGCAGCAAAATCTCGATGGCCTCCTGGCCGTAGTCGCGCTCGTTTTCCGGCTTGTAGAGGTAGTAGGCCTCGTCGATGAAGAGCACGCCGCCCATGGCTTTTTTCAGCACTTCTTTGGTTTTGGGCGCGGTGTGGCCGATGAACTGACCGACCAGGTCGTCGCGGGTCACGCTGACCACATGGCCCCGGCGGACAAAGCCCAGCCGGTGCAGGATCTGGGCCATGCGCAGCGCCACCGTGGTCTTGCCAGTCCCGGGGTTGCCGGTAAAGCACATGTGCAGCGAGGGCATCTGGGTGGCCAGACCCAGATTGGCGCGCAACTTGTCGATGACCAGCAGCGCTGCGATATCACGGATGCGCGTCTTGACCGGCGCCAGCCCCACCAGCTCAGTGTCCAGTTCGGCCAGTACCGCCTCGACCTGGGTCTGCTGCAGCACCTCGGCCACTGTTCGAGCCGCTTCGGCCGCGCTGATGCCCGCTTGTGCGGTCGGCGCCGCCGCAGCGCTAGGCGCCGCGGTGGCTGTGCCGGGGATGGAGTAGCTTGGAGCGCTCATGGTCGGGGCGGTGTTGGAGGCAGGCTGTAGTGGCGCTGTTCAGGCCACGTCAGTAACGCTGGCCTTCAGGCCGCTGTGCGGGATAGCCCCGGGTGGTGTAGCGCATCGAGCGGCCTTGCACTTCCTGGCGCTCGAT
>CANHGF010000260.1 GCA_947460065.1 Comamonadaceae bacterium | reverse complement strand
CGACCACAGGCCCGTCATGACAGCGCCTCGCCCGCCGCCGGCCAGCTCAGGCTGGCATCGAACAGTCCTTGCAAGCTGCGGTCATGGCTGACAAACAGCAAAGCGCTGCCAGCGCGCTGGCATTGGGCCAGCAGCAAGCGCATGAAGGCATCGCGCCGGCGTTCATCCAGCGCGGAAGTCGGCTCATCGGCGATCACCAACTCGGGCTGGCCGATCAGGGCGCGGGCGGCCGCCACCCGCTGCTGCTGGCCCACCGACAGCCGGGCCGCTGGCTGCGACCACAGGGCGGCATCGAGGTCCAGCGCGGCCAGCAGCTCCTGGGCCTGGCGGCGAGGCTGGCCACTGCGCTGGCGCCGCCGGCTCGACAGGCGGCAGGGCAGTAGCACGTTGTCGATGGCGCTTAGATAGGGCAGCAAATTGAACTGCTGGAACAGGTAGCCAATGTGATCGGCTCGCCATTGCTCGCGTTGCGACTGCCCCAGGGCCTGCCAGTCCTGACCGAGCAGGCATACCCGTCCGGCGCTGGGCACTAGCACACCGGCAGCCAGCGACAGCAAGGTGCTTTTGCCGCAACCGCTGTCGCCCTGGACCAATAGGCTTTGCCCACCTTCCAGGTTCAGCGCCTCAATGCTTAGCAGATCCTGGCTTTGCCGCGGCCAGCGAAAACGCAGGCCGCTGATGTTCAGCGTCGCTTGCGTGGTCATGGCTAAGGCCGCTGCAGCGGCAGCTGTCGCAGGTTGCGGCGCAGCATCTTGCGCGTTTGGCCTTGCGGCCCGGCCACCTGGGCCTGCACCCGGCGCAGATTGGGCGCCACTTCGAACAGGGTGACCTCGGCCTTGCGCAGCATGGCCGGCTGGGCGCATTGCAGCTGCCATTCGATCTCGACGTCGCCATGCTCCGACGCTGCCTTGCCCTCCAGCACAGGCGCTTTGACCGTGGGCGCGGGTCCCTGGCATTGGGCCTGCGCATCGAGATGCATCAGGTGGCGGCCTTGCTGCAGCTTGTCGAGCAAGGCCTTGGCTTGGGCCTGCTCCTGAGGGCTTTTGGGCGCTCGCTCGTAACCGAGCAGGCTCTCCATCGGGATCTTGAAGGCAAGCGTCACGTGCTGGCCGTCGATGGCCACACTCAGGTGGGCCACGCCGTGCTCATGCGGGCCGGCCTGGGCGGGCAAGGCCGCGAGCAGGGAATGCAGGCTGAGCAGGGCGGCAAGCCCGGAGCGCAAGGCCGATCGTAGGGTCATGTCGGTGATGAGTACAAAAGGAGGTATTTTGCGCGACGCCGACCGGAGCTTGCGAGATCAATCCCGGACAGGCATAGTGGACATCCCTTGAACCGACCCGTGTGGAGTGCAAATGCATCCGAGTACCTTGCCTGTCGACATTGTCGAGCGCATGCGCGTGCGGCGTGGCCGCCTGCACTTGTTTGAAAGCCTGGATGCCGCCCGCACCGCCTTGGTGGTGATTGACATGCAAAACGCATTTCTGCGCCCAGGCGCACCGTCGGAGACGCCCATGGCCCGCGCCATCGTGCCGCAGATCAACCGCCTGGCCCAGGCCCTGCGCGCTAGCGGTGGCCTGGTGGCCTATGCGCAGGGCTCTTTCCAGCCGCAGGGCCCCGATGCCTGGCCGCTGTTTTTCGACCACATGGTCAACCCGGCTTTTTCCAGCGCTATTTTGCAGGCGCTCACGCCCGGTCACGCCGACCATGCGCTGTGGCCCGAGCTCGATGTGCAGCCGCAGGACCTGCGTGTGCGCAAGAAGCGTTACAGCGCCTTCTACCCTGGCGCCTGCAACCTGCCCGAGCAGCTGCGCGAGCGTGGCGTGGACACGGTGATCATCACGGGGACGCTCACCAATGTGTGTTGCGAGGCGTCCGCGCGCGATGCCATGATGGGCGACTTCAAGACGGTGATGGTCAGCGATGCCAATGCGGCCCGCTCCGATGCCGAGCACCTGGGCGCGCTGGTCTCGCTGGTGCAGTTCTTCGCCGATGTGCGCAGCACCGAAGAGGTGATCGGTATGCTGGCCGTTTCATCAAGTTAAACGCAAGCGATGTCGAGCAGGGCCTGACGGCGGTGGACCGTCACTTGCTCGATGGCCCGAGCCAGGGCCCCGGGCAGGTCGCCGATCTGGCTGACCTGCTCACCCCAGCCGCCGCAGGCGGCAACGACCTGATCGTAGCGTGGCGAGGGTGCCAGTGAGACCAGGTCCATGCCACCGAGCGCGGCCTGGCCCTGCGGGTGCAGGGCGCGGGTGGCGCGCTCGACCGCGCCGTAGCCGCCGTTGTTGAGCACCAGGGTCAAGATGGGGATGTCATGCATGGCCGCCGCATGGTGGCAGGCCAGCGGGTTGGCAAAGCCGTAGCTGCCGTCGCCCAGGCCGGCTACCACCAGCGCATCGGGGCTGGCCAGCTTGGCCCCCAGGGCTGCGGGCAGGCCCCAGCCCAGGCCGCCTACCGGGCTGGAGCCGAAGTAGCTGCCCGGGCGGTTCAGGTCCAAGGCCGCGGGTACCAGGGAGTATTCGTTGATCACGATGGCCGATGGGTGAGCCTTGAGCGCCTGGCCTAAAGCATTGCTCAAAGCGGCCATGCCTATGGGCTGGCCGCTGCGGCTGCCGCTGGCAAGCACTTGGGCGAGTTGGCTGCGGCGTGCCTGTGCCATGCCGGCGATCAGCGCCTGTCGCTCGGCCTTGAGCGTCACGTCTGTCGGCTGCGCCTTCAGGGCTTGCTGTAGGGCGCGTAAAAAAGCCGCCGGGCTGGCCTGCACGCTGGTGTCGCTGCGAAAACTGCGGGTGGGATAGCGGGCATACAGGGGATCGCTGCCGACGTGGAAAACAGGTATATCGGCGCCCGGCTCGCCTTGAGCCGGGATCCAGGGCACGTCGCAGTCCAGCACCACGATGCAATCGGCTTGGGCCAGCCAGGGCTGTACCTCGAAGCCCCCATGCATGGGGTGCTGATGCGGCAGGTTCAGGTAGCGGGGCCTAAATTCCACCACCGGCCAGGCCTGGTCCTCGGCCAGGTCCGCCAGCAGCGCCACCGCCTCGGGATCGCGGCCCGCGCGGGCGGTGATGATCAGCGGCAAGCGCGCACGGGCCAGCCGCTGGACGATTTCTTGCACCGCGCTCATATCGGGCAGGCCCGGGCTCGGCACCTGTTGGCTGGGCCGCGGGGCAGGGCAGGGCACGCTTTGGTGCATCACTTCGCGCGGCAGGCTGAGGTAGACCGGCCCCTGCGGCTGGCTTCGGGCAATGGCCAGGGCCCGGTCAAGTACTGGCTCAAGCTGGCTGGCGCCGCGCAGCTCATAGTCCCATTTGATGTGCTCGCGCACCATGCCGGCCTGATCGAACATTTCCTGCGCCCAGTGGATGTTGAGCGTGCGGCTGGCTGGCGAGCCCGATTCAAACCAGGGCGTGCGGCCTGCGCACATCAGCAAGGGAATGTTCTCGCGGGCGGCGTTGATCAGTCCGCACAGGGCATTGGCCGTTCCCACATTGACATGCACCATCATCGCCTGCGCCTGGCCGGTCACCATGGTGACGCCATAGGCCATGCCAACGGCCAGGTTTTCGTGGGGGACCAGCAGTGTGCGTGGTGCGGGAAAGTCCTCTAACCGTTGCCGCGCCAATGCCTCGACGATATCCGGGAAATCAGTGCCTGAGTTGACAAAGAAAAATGAGACGCCCCGACTGGCCAGCAGCCGCAAAAGCGCCTCGGCAGCAGGAGTTTCTGTTGCCGATGGACCACTCACATTCATACGGCATACTCCTCCAAATGAAATTTAAAAGCACATGACTCACAGCATCCGCGCCATTGACTGCGTGGTCAATCCGATCACGCCCGAGATCATGCAGATGCGGCCCGCCTGGTCCAAGGCATTCTGGCATGGAAAGATAGGACGCGACGCCTCGGTCGGCGAGGGCATCACCCACCAGCAGATGCTGGAGATGATGGACCGTGCCGGCATTGAGCGGTCGCTGCTGATCGCGACCAAGACGGGCCAATTGGGCATACCGGGCAGCTGGCACCTGCCCTACAAGGTGGTGGCCGAAGCGGTTCAAAAGCATCCCGATCGCTTCAGCGGTCTGGCGGGGCTCGATCCGACCGAGGGTATGGCCGGTGTGCGTGCGCTGCGGCAGGCGGTGCAGGAGTACGGTTTTGTGGGCGCGCATTTCTACCCGCACTGGTTTGAACTGGCGCCCGACCATGCACGCTGGTACCCGTTTTACGCGGCCTGCGTCGAACTCGACGTCCCGGTGCAGTTGCAGGTCGGGCAGTCACTGGTCTATGACACGGCGCGGCCGCTGCGCAGCGTGGGGCGCCCGATCAGCCTCGATGCGGTGGCCTGCGACTTCCCTGAGCTCAAGCTGGTGGGCATCCATGTGGGCATCCCCTGGACCGAAGAGATGATCGCCATGGCCTGGAAGCATGCCAATGTCTACAT
>CANHGF010000259.1 GCA_947460065.1 Comamonadaceae bacterium | reverse complement strand
TGCGACCGTGCCTCGGTGGCAGCCGTTCTGGACGCCCAGTCGCGCGTTGACGTGATGGTCTGCGCCGCCGGTATCTACAACGACGCACGCATTCTTGACCTGACTGAAGAGGCTTTTCGCGGCATGCTCGAGGTCAACGTGATTGGCACCTTCATCCCCGCGCAAGAAGCCGCGCGCCGCATGACTGCCGGTGGGCGCATCATCACCATCTCTTCGCGCGGCGCACTCGGCGGCACACGCTTTGCGCACTATGTGGCCTCAAAAGCAGCGGTCATTGGCCTGACCCGGGCGATGGCGATGGAGCTGCGCGACAAGCGCATCGCGGTCAATTCGGTGGCGCCGGGATTCACCGACACGCCGATGACGCGCTCGGCCCCGCCAGAGATGTTTGCGGCCTGGGAGCAGCTCGAGCCCGGTGGCAAGGCCGCCACCCCCGACCTGATCGCCAACGCCATCGCCTTTTTTGCCGCGCCCTCGACACAGTTCATCACCGGCCAGACCCTGTTCGTCGATGGCGGCAAGTCGCTCGGTGGCTTGAGCATCTGAGAGCCGAGCGAGGCCATGAAGCAAGTCATCGACACCGGCCTGCCGTCTTTGTCCCAGCCCTTTAGCTGGGCGGTGCGCGCCGGCGGCCTGGTCTTCACCACCCATGGTCCGGTGCTGGCCGATGGCCGCATCGAACTCGGGCCGCTGGCCGATCAAACCCGGTTGACGCTGGACAACCTTCAGCGCGCGCTTGCCGCAGCCGGTGCGGGCCTGCAGGATGTGGCTCAGGTGCTGATTTATCTGACCGATATCGCCGACCTGCCGGCTGTCGATGCGATTTACCGTGAGTACTTCATAGCGCCCTACCCCAACCGCAGCGCGGTGGCGGTCTCAGCGCTGGCGGTACCGGGCATGCGCATTGAAATCGTGGCCTATGCCTGCCCAACTGCGGCAACTTAAAGGCCGGGACACAGCGGCCTGAGCCGGCTCAGTGGCGGGTTTGTTGGGGGGCCGCTTGTGCGAGCGCCCTGGCCTTTTGCTGCCACTGCCTATGCTGGTCCGGATAGGCGGCCCGGTAGCGCTGGCTGTGAAAGTCCAGTTTGGCCTGGTCGCCCAGCAGTGCCGCGCTGTCCAGCAGGCGTTCGATCACCACCGGTTCGGGCGAATAGTGCAGCAGCGCTTCGGCCATGCGCAGCTGTTCGGCGGCGTTGTCTGCGCGCAGGGTCGTGAGGGTCAGGCTGGCGAAATCGGCATGGCCGCGAAAGAACCAGCTGGCCTGTGCATGGCGCAGCGGCTGCTCGCGGTAGCCCAGATAGCGCTGACTGGGCGAGAGGTAAATCTGGCTGACGCGGTGGTAGTCGTAAGCCAGCAAGGCGGTGGCCAGCAGCAGAGCCACCGCGCCGGCATCGACCAGGCTGATGGGGCTGCGCTGCGCATGCATCGCACCCAGACGCGTCTGCCGCGGCACCAGCCACAGGCTTGCGGCGCAGACGATGACCGTGATCTGGAAGGGGCCGTACCACAGGGGGTATTCGAGCAGGCTGTGCAGGCCGATCACCGCCAGCACCCCCCAGGCCGCTTGCCGCCAGGCCTGGGTTTCGGCCCAGGGTCGGGCCCGCCAGACCATCAGCAGCAAGGCCAGCACCCCCAGCAGGGCCAGCGGCAGGCCCAGTTCGACCGCCAGATGCAGCGGCAGGTTGTGTGCGTTGTCGAGCTTGTCGCTAAAGCGCGGTCCGTCGAACAAGGTGATGTAGTGGGCATAGTCCAGCTCGTTCCAGCCCCACCCTGCCCAGGGCCGCTGGGCGATCAAGCTCAGCACATTGCGCCACAGGGCCCAGCGGCTGTCGCTGCTGGAGGCGGCCAGGCGCTCGAGCGCGCTGCACGCACCGCCGGCGCAGGGCGAAGGCAGGTTCTGGCGGGCCAGCACTGTTTCCAGCGCGACCGGCAGCGCTGCGCTGGCCAGGCCGTAGAGCAGCAGCGCCGCAGCGACCAGGCCCAACACCGCTCGGTTTTTTCGCCAGCAAAACCACAGCGTGCCCAGCAGCACCAGCCCCCAGGCCAGCAAGCCGGTGCGCGAGGCGCTGCTGGCGTGGCCGGCGGCGAGCAGGGCCAGAGCCAGCGCGCTGGGCAGCGCGTGGCGCATGGGTGAAGCAGATCGCGCAAACAAATAGGCCAGGGCCACCAGTCCTATGGCTGTCAGGTCGGCAAACTGGTTGCGCTGGCGCAAGTTGGCGACGCCCTCACCCGGGCCCATCGCCGCCACCCAGGGTGAAAAATGTCCGGCCCAGCCGAAATATTGCAGCAGGGCCATGGCGCAGCTGATCAGGGCTGCGGCCAGCGCGGCCTGGGCCAGGGCGTGCGGCCGCCAGTGGCGCCGCAAGAGCAGCAGGCCGGCCATGCAGGCAGCCGAAATCAGCCAGGGCCAGGTATTTCGCGAGGGGCCGGCATTGATCGGCTGTATCCAGGGGATGATGAGCAGCAGCTGCAGGCCCAGGGTGGCCATTGGCTGGGGCGAAGACATCAGATCCTTGGCCCGCTCAATGGGCGTGTGGCCGGGTTCGGGTGGGCTTCAGGAGGACTTGCAGCTGGCCGGCAAGTATTTGGCTTCCACCCCGTCGGTGGCGCCCGGCCCGCAGCTCCAGCTGATTTGCCCGCCGCTGCCCAGGGTGCCCTTGAGCTGCACCGTCTTGCCGCCGACGCGGGGCTGAGTGGCCTTGATCTTGACGGTGATCACGCCCACCGCAGTGCTGCTGGCATCGATGGCGTAGTTCACGCTATCGACCATGTCCGAGCTTTGCGCGTCGATGCTCAGGCTGGCCGGCATAGCGCTGCCAACCTGGGCGGCTTCGGTCACCGCCGTCTTGGCCGGGGTGGCCGCCAGAATCACCTCGGTCAGCTTGGCGCGCAAGGTGTAGTCCTGATACATCGGCAGGCCCAGTGAGGCCAGCAGGCCAATGATGGCAATCACGATCATCAGTTCGATGAGCGTAAAGCCGCGATGAATGGCGGTCATGATCGGGTTCCCTGATGGTCTGGTCGATTGCTGTAATTAGGCCTGCGATATTAGCCGCAGCAACGCCCCGCCTGGAAGGTCAGGGCGGGAAGGACAACATTTTTTGACCAAGGAACCGCGCAGTTGGGGTAAACCGCCCCGGATCTGAGCGCTAGCCCTTACTCGGCGGGCGCCTCTTTTTGACTCATCCGGCGGCCCAGCAGGACAACGATGGCAGCGCCCACCAGGCCGCCGATGGTGACGGTGGACTCACTCATTTCGCCCAGGTAGGTCTTGACGGCTGGGTCGGTCAGCATCATCTCGCCGGCCAGAAAGCCCAGCAAGGCAGCGCCGACGGTGATGATGATCGGGAAGCGCTCCATCACCTTGGTCAGCAGTGTGGCACCAAAAATGATCAAGGGGATGCTTACCAGCAGACCCAGAACCAGCAGCGGCAGGTTGCCTTTGGCAGCCGCCGCAACGGCCAGCACGTTGTCCAAGCTCATCACCAGGTCAGCAATCAGGATGGTGCGGATGGCTGCCGCCATGCCGTGTATTTCTTTGCCGTCACCGTCGTCGTCCGATTCGCCGCGCAGCAGATCAACACCGATGTAGACCAGCAGCAAAGCGCCAATGATCTTGAGGTAGGGCAGCGCGAGCAACTGGATGGCGACGATCGTCAATGCAATGCGCATCACGATGGCGGCAGCGCTGCCCCAGAAAATAGCTTTGTTGCGCTGCTGAGGCTCAAGCGTGCGCGCGGCCATGGCGATCACCACGGCGTTGTCACCCGACAGGACAATGTTGGCCAACAAGATGGAGCCGAAAGCGCTCCAGAAGACCGGCGAGGTGAGGTCGAGACCGAAAAACATAAGTTTGAGCTCCGCTGTTATATTTTAAAAAGCGCTGGAAAGCGCTTTTTGCTTTTGCGCAGAGTGTAGTGCCGGCGCTCCGAGGAGACCGTCAGTAGTTTTGCGGAGCTTGAGAAGGCCAGTGCGCTCGGTTTTTGAGACTGAGCTGACCTGCCCTCTCAGGGTGCCAACTCAGAGCAGGGCCTTGAGCAGCTTGGCCATTTCAGAAGGGTTGCGGGTTACTTTGAAACCGCACTCTTCCATGATGGCCAGCTTAGCGTCGGCGGTGTCAGCGCCGCCAGAAATCAGTGCACCCGCGTGGCCCATGCGTTTGCCCGCAGGCGCGGTGACGCCAGCGATGAAGCCGACCACCGGTTTTTTCATGTTGGCCTTGCACCACTGCGCGGCTTCAGCCTCGTCCGGGCCGCCGATCTCGCCGATCATGATCACCGCATCGGTGTCCGGATCGTCGTTGAAGGCGCGCATCACGTCGATGTGCTTGAGGCCGTTGATCGGGTCGCCGCCGATGCCCACCGCGCTGGACTGGCCCAGACCGATTTCGGTGAGCTGGGCCACCGCTTCATAGGTCAGCGTGCCCGAGCGTGAAACCACGCCGATACGGCCCTTGCG
>CANHGF010000258.1 GCA_947460065.1 Comamonadaceae bacterium | reverse complement strand
TCGCTCAATCCGCTCTACAGCGTGGGCCGGCAGCTGACAGAAACCATCCTCGCCCATCTACCGATGAACGAGCAGCAGGCCCGCCACAGAGCCATCGAGCTGCTGCAGGACACCGGCATCCCGGCGGCCCAAGAGCGCATCGACCACTATCCCCACCAGTTCTCCGGCGGCATGCGCCAGCGGGTGGTCATCGCACTGGCCTTGGCGGCCGAGCCGCAGCTGATCGTGGCCGACGAGCCCACCACCGCGCTGGACGTCTCCATACAAGCGCAGATCATCGGCCTGCTCAAAAAAGTCTGCAAAGACCGTGGCGCTGCTGTCATGCTGATCACCCACGACATGGGGGTGATCGCCGAAACCTGCGACCGGGTCGCGGTTTTATATGCCGGTCGCCTGGCCGAGATCGGACCGGTGCGGCAGGTCATCGGCCAGCCAGCTCACCCCTACACCCGCGGCCTGATGGCCTGCATTCCCGACATGGACAGCGATCGCCCCAAGCTCAGCCAGATCGACGGGGCCATGCCCCGGCTGAACGCCATTCCCAGCGGCTGCGCCTTCAACCCGCGCTGCCCACAGGCCAGCGATCGCTGCCGCAGCCAGCGGCCCGAGCTCATGTCCGCCGGCGTCACCGCCGCAGCCTGCTGGCTGCACACGCAGGAGGCCACATGAGCGCGACGCAGCCCCTGGTACGGGCGCATGAACTGGCTATGCGCTTTGATGTCTCGCGGCCCTGGCTGCAGCGGGTGATAGAAGGCAAGCCGCGGCAATGGCTGCAAGCGGTCGACGGGGTGAGCTTTGAGATCGCCTGCGGCCAGACCCTGGCACTGGTGGGCGAATCGGGCTGCGGCAAAAGCACGGTGGCCCGGCTGCTGGTCGGTCTTTATGCGCCCAGCCGCGGTAGCTTCCACTTTGACGGCCAGGACGCCCACGCGGCCTACCAGTCAGCCGATGCACGCGCCCTGCGCCAGCGCATCCAAATGATTTTTCAGGACCCTTATGCGAGCCTGAATCCGCGTTGGACGGTCGAGGCTATTGTGGGCGAGCCCTTGCTCGAGCATGGCCTGATCAGCCGCCCGGCTGAGCTGCGCGAGCGGGCCGCCGAGTTGCTGGTTTCGGTGGGGCTATCGGCGCAGGACCTGGGCAAATACCCGCACCAGTTTTCCGGCGGCCAGCGCCAGCGCATCTCGATCGCCCGGGCCCTGGCCACCGCGCCGGAGTTTTTGGTCTGCGATGAGCCAACCTCGGCGCTCGACGTGAGCGTGCAGGCCCAGGTGCTCAACATCATGAAGGAGCTGCAGCGCAGCCGCGGCCTGACCTACCTCTTCATCTCGCATAACCTGGCGGTGGTGCGCCATGTGAGCGACCAGGTCGGCGTGATGTACCTGGGCCGCCTGGTCGAGCTGGCCGACAAGCACACCCTGTTCAGCCAGCCGCGCCACCCCTACACCCGCATGCTGCTCGACGCCATCCCCAAGATGCAGGGCAGCGGCGCCGCCCGCACGCCCGTTCAGGGCGAGGTGCCCAACCCGCTCAATCCCCCCAGTGGCTGCACCTTCCACCCACGCTGCCCACAGGCCGAGGAGCGCTGCAAGGCAGAGCGCCCTGCCCTGCGGCGGTTTCAGGGCATACAGATCGCCTGTCATCAGGTGTGAGGAGCGGCCAGCCCACCTGCGGCCCCCGCCGTCTGGGACAAAGCCGCACACCAGGCCCAGTTCACCGGTGAGCACCTAACGAACACTGCAAGAACGCGCGCAGATAGGGGACGGGCCGCCGGGCTCATGGGGTGCCGGAAGACCACCCCAAAGCCCCTAGAATCGCCCAACCCAGCCGGCATAGTTCAATGGATAGAACGAGCGCCTCCTAAGCGCTAGATACAGGTTCGATTCCTGTTGCTGGTACCACACACTCAAGCCGGACGGCCCGACAGGCCTTTCCGGCTTTTTTTGCGTGTTTTGAGAGGGAAATCCCCAAAACCTAGGGTTTTCACTGACACAGAAGAGGTGTCAACTTAAATTGACTTATTGCAATGTCAATCTATGATGACACCAAGAACTCTCGAGTTCACCTCATTCGTGGCCTCAAGCCACGGATACCCCGTGCGGGTTCAGCACGTCTTCTTGCAAGGAGAAAGCCATGTCAGACCATGACAAGGTAGGGCCTACGGGATTGACCGTGGGCGAGTCGGAGGAGATTCACCGCAATCTCATCCAGGGTACGCAGATCTTCGGCATGATTGCCGCTCTCGCCCATCTGCTGGCCTTCATCTATTCACCCTGGCTCAAGTGAGGGAAATGCCATGATCTACGGAAAAATGTGGACGGTCGTCAGGCCGCAAGTTGGCATCCCCATGTTCATCGCTGGTGTCGCGATTGCATCGTTTAGCGTGCATCTGGCCCTGACCCTGAACACGACCTGGGTGAAGAACTTCCTCAACGGTGGCGCCGCTAAGGTTGCCGTGGCAGCGCCGGCAGCGGCCGCCGAACCCGCGAAGAAGTAGAAGCAGGCTTGTACTGCGACCCGGACCGACCGCTTGCGGTCGGTCCTTTTTAGCTCCTCATGAATTCAAGCCACCGCCGATGGGTGACAGCATGGGCCAGTCTGGGTCCGCGCTTTCTCCCCTTTGCCGACGCTGCCAGCGCCGATTTGCCGCTGTCGCGCCTGCTGCGTCTGTCGCTGTTTCAAGTTTCTTTCGGCATGGCCGTGGTCATGCTGGTGGGCACACTCAACCGGGTGATGATCGTCGAGCTCAAGGTGCCTTCGGCCCTGGTGGCTCTGATGGTGGCCCTGCCGCTGCTGGCGGCCCCGTTTCGCGCCCTGATTGGCTTTCGCTCTGATCGCCACCGCAGTCAGCTGGGCTGGCGTCGGGTGCCCTACATCTGGATGGGCACCATGCTGCAATTTGGCGGCTTTGCCATCATGCCTTTTGCCTTGTTGGTGCTGGCCGGCGCCGGCCAATCGGCCCAGGCTCCAGCATGGGTAGGGCAGTTAGGCGCAGCCATCGCGTTCTTGCTGGTCGGTGTCGGCATGCACACCACGCAGACCGTGGGCCTGGCTCTGGCCACCGACCTGGCGCCGCCGCAATCGCAACCCAAGGTGGTGGGCTTGATGTATGTGATGCAGCTGGTGGGCATGATGCTCAGCGCCTTGCTGTTTGGCGACCTGCTGTCAGATTACAGCCCGGGACGGCTGATACGGGTGATTCAGGCGGCGGCCATCATGACCCTGGTGCTCAATGTGATCGCCCTGTGGAAGCAGGAGGCACGCAGCCGCAAGCGCCAGCCGGGTACGGCCGATGATGAATCGTTTTCTGCCGCCTGGCAGCGCTTTTGCGCCGGGCCCCATACGCTGCGGCGTCTGTTGGGCGTGGGCCTGGGCACCATGGCTTTTTCCATGCAGGACGTCTTGCTAGAGCCTTATGGCGGCGAGGTGCTGCACCTGAGCGTCTCGCACACCACCTACCTCACAGCTACGCTGGCCCTGGGCGGGCTGATCGGCTTTGGCACCGCTTCACGCGTGCTCGGCCGCGGCGGTGACCCATACCGCATGGCCAGTTGGGGCGCCTGGGTGGGTCTGCCGGCTTTTGCAGCGGTGATTGCCTCTGCGCCGCTGAATTCGGTGCCGATCTTTGTGCTGGGCACCTTTTTGATTGGCCTGGGCGGTGGGCTGTTTGCCCATGGCACCCTGACTGCGTCTATGCAACAGGCCCCCAAGGAGCAGGTGGGCCTGGCCATGGGCGCCTGGGGTGCCGTACAGGCCACTGCGGCTGGTCTGGCCATGGCACTGGGTGGGGTGATGCGCGAAGTGCTCAACGGCCCACTGGGAGCGCAGGCCGCATATACAAGCGTGTACGGACTAGAGTTGCTGCTGCTGATCCTGACGCTGGTCGCCATGGCCCCGCTGGTGCGTAACCGAGCGCCGGCATAGGAATTGAACCCGACCGACAATCATCCCGTCACCGATTTTTCGAACACCCGCCTGTTTTAAAGGAAAAAGCCATGCAAACCCATCACGTCCTGATCATCATGTTCGTCGTCTTCGGACTGTTTGTGCTTGCCAATTGGTTTAACCGCCCGAAGAAATAAGCCCCCGTTCGCGCAGCCGGGCTCTCTTTGGCCAGCCCCATGTGTAGCTAGGCGCGGAGAAACTGCAGGTTCAAGCCTTGCTGCGCAAGGTACGGCTGAGCAAGATCACCGGCAGCAAACCGACGGCCACCAGGGCCAGGGCCGGCAAAGCTGCCTCTCCCAGGCGCTCGTCACGCGCCAACTGGTAAGCCATCACCGCCAAGGTGTCGCTGTCGAACGGCCGCAAAACCAGGGTGGCAGGCAGTTCCTTCATCACATCCACAAACACCAGCAGCGTGGCCGCCGCCACCGAACGCTTGAGCAGCGGCCAGTGGACCCGCGTCAGCAAGGCCGCGTCGCGGGTTCCCAACATGCGGGCCGAATCATCAAAGCTGGTGGGGATA
>CANHGF010000257.1 GCA_947460065.1 Comamonadaceae bacterium | reverse complement strand
TCCTACTGGCCCGAATCCTTCATCAAATATATGAACAGCTATGGGCAGGATAAGGTGATTTTTGGTACCGATTTCCCGGTCCTTGACTTTGAGCGCACCCGCGCCGACTTTGAGGCTATCGCTTTGAAGCCTGAGGCCAGGCGCAAGGTCTTGCGCGACAACGCGCTGCGCCTGTATCGCTTGTGACCGAGCTGCGCAACCTTGCGCAGGCGCAGGACGAGCATGCGCGGCTGCGCCCGCATGCTCTGGCCCTGATTGACGGCGAGCTGCGCCTGAGCCACGCGCAGCTTGCGCTGGCCATTGCACGCACCGCCGGCCATCTGCGCGCGCAGCGCATCACGCCAGGTACCCTGGTTGGCGTGGCACTGGCTGACCATGCCAACCATGTCGTCATCATGCTGGCGCTGGCGCGCATCGGGGCGGTGATGCTGCCCCTAGACCACCGATGGACCGCCGGCGAGCGCGAGCGGGTGGCGCTGCATTTCGGCGCCGCCCTGGTGCTGACCGAGCCAGCCATGCCGGTGGCCGGCTTGCCTAATGTGGAGGTCGATGCGGCTTGGGCGCGCGCTGTTGAAGCCGCCGCCCCGGACCCCTTTATTGCCCCGGGCGGCGATGCGCCGCTGCTGATGTCCCTCTCTTCAGGTACCACCGGCAGGCCTAAAGGGCCGCGGATCACCCATGATCATTTTCTGGCCCGCTTTCGTACCCACTGGGTGAACCTGGGCTTTGTAGACAGCGATTGCTTTGCCTGCGCCACCCCGCTGTATTTCGGAGGCGGCCGCACCTTTGTCTGGTCTACCCTCTACCTCGGTGGCAAGGTGGTGCTGACGCCGCCGCCCTGGGAGCCACCGGACTTACTGACTGTGCTTGAGCGTGAGCAGGTCAGCACCTTGTTTTTAGTGCCGACCCAATTGCGCCGCCTGCTTGCTGAGCAGGCCGATGCTGCGCCGCTCAAAGCCTTGCGCCTTCTGTTTTCCAGCGGCGCTCCGCTCAATGCCCAGGAGCGGTTGGCCATCCGGCAGCGACTGAACCCGCATTTTTGCGAGTACTACGCCTCCACCGAGGGCGGCGGCGTGACGCTGCTGACCGCGCCAGATATTGATGAGCACCCCGATTCTGTCGGTCGCGCTGTCCACGCCGTGCAGGTGCAGGTGGTCGATGCCGAGCACAGGCCCTTGCCAGCGGGCCAGGTGGGTCGCTTGCGTTACCGCAGCCCAGGGTGTGCCAGCGGTTTTTATCGGGACGACGAGGCATCGACCGAGTCTTTCCACGAGGGCTGGTTCTATCCTGGCGATCTCGCCGAGCTCGATGAGCAAGGCTTTTTGACGCTCGCCGGACGTGCCAAGGACATGATCATTCGCAGCGGGGTGAACATCTACCCGGAAGAGGTGGAAACCGTTTTGCGCAGCCATCCAGATGTTCGCGATGCGGCGGTGCTTGGCATGCCTCATCCGGAGACTGGCGAGGAGCTACTGGCTTGCGTGGTGTTGTCGGGTACGGTCTCTGCCCAGAGTTTGCGCCTGTGGTGCGAGCAACATCTGGCGCCCTACAAGGTGCCGCGCCAGTTTGCACTGCTTGAGGCCCTGCCACTCAATTCCTCGGGCAAGGTGATCAAGTCAGCACTCAAGGCTGATCTGCCCAAGCTCGCGGCTGATCGCCTGTTTCGAGTCTGATAATCCGCCGCGTTTGAAAAAGGGTGATGCATGAGGACAGAGCCAAGAGTGGTGCTCAATGTAGGCTGTGGCCCCAAGGGGCGCGGGCATGGGTTTACCGGCCTGGCCGACTGGCGCGAGGTGCGTATGGACATCGACCCGGGCGTGGATCCCGATGTGCTCGGGACGATGACAGACATGGCCACCGTCGCCTCGGGCTCGGTTGATGCCATCGTGTCGAGTCACAACATTGAGCACCTGTACCCGCACGAGGTGCCAATGGCTTTGGCCGAGTTTGTTCGCGTGCTCAAGGCTGATGGAATGCTGCTGATCACCTGCCCCGATCTGCAATCAGTCTGTGCCCGCGTGGCGCGCGGTGAACTGGCTTCGCCTCTTTACACCTCGGGGGCCGGTCCGATCGCAGCCATCGACATCTTGTATGGCCTTCGATCTGCCATGGCGGCGGGCAATTTGTATATGGCCCATCGTTGCGGCTTCACGCTCGAGGTGTTGGCCGCTACGCTTCAAGCATGTGGATTTCCGCGCTGCGTGGGTCAGGTCTGGCCCGAGCGATTCGACTTGTGGATGCTCGCCTCCAAAGCCAACCTGGACGATGCTGCCCTACAACAACTGGCGCGCCGTCACCTGCCAGTGTGACCGCGCGCCGCCTGCGCAGTTAGCCGGATTTTTTCAGGAAGACCGAGGTAGGCCCTGCCCGGCCGGCCAAACTGTAGCCGTGGTCGGCCATGCGCCGGGAGATGCTGGAGGACAGCAACTGGGCGAAATCTTCGGAGTAGTCTTCGATAGTGACTACCGTCGGTTTCAAAGCGGCGAGATCGATTTCCTGCAGGATCATCTCGTCGTAGCCCTCGATGTCGATGTTCAAGTAGTCGACGGCTCCCACCTGTCGGTCTGCAAGCAGCTTGGAAATGCTGGTGGCTGGCACGGTGGTTGACCTGCCGTGCTGGCGCTCCATTCCCACTGTCTGATGGACCGTACCGGTGGCCGAAATTCCGCTGGCGTTGTCGGATGCGTCGGGGGTCAGCAGTGAGACCTCGCGCAAGCCTGCATCGTACTGAGTCTGAGGGATGATGGCCGACCAGATGTTGGTGTCCTGCGGACGTATCTTGTCGAAGATCTTGATGGTCTGTGCGTTGGCATCGATGTTGTACCCGCGCCATCCCTTGAGCCAGAGATACGCCGTGTTTGAGTGAATGAACGGGTGGTAGCAGCCGATGTCAAGATAGGTCCCGTTCGCCCTGTTTTTTGGAAATAGCTTGCGAACGAGGATGTCCTCTCCCCATTGGCCAAAATGCCCCTTGATGCTTCTGGACAGCAGTGCGCTGGCGAGTCTTTGGAGCTTGATCATTTGGGGATGCTTTGAGAGTTGGGCGGTGGCTGAGGCTGGGCGCTATGTCGCTGATGACTCAGACGATCCAGTTTGAGTGTCGCTTGGCTCGGGCGGAGCGGTCTTGCGGCCGCGGGGCACTCCGATATGCCGCTCGTTCCTGGCGCGGGCCAGCGCGATTTGGCGCTGGCGCTCTGCAAAGCTGCGCCTTTGCTCGGCGCTCAGGCTGTCGTGGCAGCGAGGGCAGCTCACGCCGGCTTCATACAGGGGAGAGGCTTTGTCCTGTGCGCTCAAGGGGTGTCGACAGGAGCGGCAGAGCTCAAAATGGCCCGGCTTGAGGTCGTGCCCCACTGCGACCCGCTCGTCAAAGACGAAGCACTCGCCCTGCCAGGCGCTGCCGCTCTGTGGCACCTGCTCCAGGTATTTGAGGATGCCGCCTTCGAGGTGAAACACCTCGTCAAAGCCTCGGGTGCGCATGAAGGCGGTGGATTTTTCGCAGCGGATGCCGCCGGTGCAGAACATGGCGACTATGGGCTTTTTGCCGTCTTTCTCAGCCAGCAGGCCACCGGGCTGCATTTGTGCTTCCACCCACTGCGGCAACTGGGAGAAGCTTTGAGTCTGGGGGTTGACCGCGCCGGTAAAAGTGCCAACCTGGAACTCGTAGTCGTTGCGGGTGTCGATCAGCACCACCTCGGGCTGGGCGATCAGTTCGTTCCATTGCTCGGGCTTGACGTATCGGCCCGCCATGCGGTTGGGGTCTATGCCGTCGACGCCCAGGGTAACGATCTCTTTTTTCAGCTTGACCTTGAGGCGATAGAAAGGCTCATGCTGGCTCCATGATTCCTTGTGCTCCAGATGGGCCAATCTGGGGTCGCTGCGCAGCAGGGCGAGCAGTTGGCGTACCGAGTCCTCGGGCCCGGCCACCGTGCCGTTGATGCCCTCGCGGGCCAGCAGCAAGGTGCCCTTGATTTGGCGGGGCTGGCAGAAGTCAAAGAGCCGATCACGCAGCTCGCTGAAGTCGGGCAGGTCGACAAATTTGTAGAGGGCGGCGGTCAGGAACTCGGACATGGCGCGGGGCTGGGGCAGGGCAGGGCTTGATTGTCGCCGACCGGCTGATCCTCTCACGGCCGGGCTCGGGCCAGGCGGGCTGGCCGTCTGCGTCCCTGCGGCTCGCCTCTATCGCCTGCGGCCGCCCAACAAGCCGCCGAGCACGCCGCGAACGATCTCCCGACCCACAGAGCTGCCTATGGTTCGCACCGCCGACTTGATCAGGGTTTGGGCCATACCGTCATTTCGGCCGCCGCGGGGGCCGGTGGAGCCGAACAGCACATCGCTCAGCCCCCCCATCACTGTTCCTGCTACCGATCCCGAGGCGGCTGGGCCGGCTGCGGCCGGCGCGGTCTGCGCACCGACCGGAGCTGCCGCTGCCAGCTTTTCATAGGCCGACTCTCTGTCTACCGTCTGCTCATA